>JAILNT010000046.1 GCA_024691265.1 Treponema sp.
CAGATGCTATCATTAAAATCGATATAGTAAAAATCCTAATTTACTACTTTGATAGTAATTAAATCACTTTATTAAACACAACCAGCTGTCCTTTACACAGCAAAGGAGTAATGTATGGCGGACACTCTGCTCAATATCAAGAATCTCTCTGTTAATATTGGAGAGAAATCTATTTTACACAATATAGATTTAGACATTAAACCTGGTGAAACACATGTCTTAATGGGTCCTAACGGAGCTGGAAAATCTACATTGGGTTACACTTTAATGGGTAATCCTAATTACGAAGTAAAATCTGGAAATATAGTTTTCGACGGTGAAGATATAACAGAAGAAAGTGCTGATAAGAGAGCTAAAAAGGGAATGTTTTTAAGCTTTCAAGACCCACTTGAAGTTCCTGGAATCACACTTGAATCATTTATAAGAAATGCTATGCAGCAGGTTTCAGGTGAAAGAGTAAAGCTTTTTAAGTTTCAGAAAGAACTTGAAGAAGCTATGAATATACTTCACATGAATCATTCTTATGCTGCTAGAGATTTGAATGTAGGTTTCTCTGGAGGAGAAAAGAAAAAGAGCGAAATCTTACAGCTTTTAATGCTTAAACCAAAACTTGCTATACTTGATGAAACAGATAGCGGACTTGATGTTGATGCTGTTCGTACTGTAAGTGAAGGCGTTGAAGCTTATCAGAAGAAGATGCAGGGTGCATTGATTATTATAACTCATTCTACACGTATTCTTGAAAGTCTTCATGTTGATTATACACATGTAATGGTAAAGGGACATATCGTTCACACAGGAGACGGTTCTCTTGTACAGGAAATCAATGAACATGGATTTGACCAGTTTATTCCTCAGGAAATAAAAGACGCAGAACGTAAGGAAAAACAACTTGCTGCTGCAAAAGCTGCAATGGAAGCTGTAAAAGCACAGAGTCTTGCTGGAATAAACGGGGGCAATAACTAATGGCTGATGATTTTGCTTTAAGAGAAAAAACACAGGTTTCTGATATAGACCGTTCTTTGTATGATTTTAGATATGAAGAAAATGAAAAGGATTTTTTGCGTCTCAAGCAGGGATTAGATGTTTCTATAGTAGAACGTATTTCAAAAGAGAAGCATGACCCTGAATGGATGCATGATTTCCGCTTAAAATCTCTTGAGATTTATAATAAACTTTCTATTCCTGATTGGGGTCCTGATATCAGTGACCTTGATATCCAGAAAATCGTTACATACGTAAAGCCTAAGACTGAGATGGCTGCCAAGTGGGAAGATGTTCCACAAGATATAAAGGATACATTTGAAAAGCTTGGTATTCCTGAAGCAGAAAGAAAGAGCCTTGCGGGTGTTGGTGCACAATATGATAGTGAGCTTGTTTATCACAATGTAAAAGATGAAGTAAGCGAACAGGGTGTTGTGTACACAGATATGGAAAGTGCTTTGACAGGTGAATATGCTGATATGGTCAAAGAATACTTTATGCATTTAGTTCCTCCTACAGACCATAAATTTGCAGCTCTTCACGGTGCAGTCTGGTCAGGTGGAAGCTTCGTATATGTACCTAAGAATGTAAAAGTAAAGATTCCTTTACAGAGCTATTTTAGACTTAATGCAGCTGGTGCAGGTCAGTTTGAGCACACATTAATTATAGTTGATGAAGGTGCAGACTTACACTTCATAGAAGGCTGTTCTGCTCCTAAATACAATGTTGCAAACCTTCATGCCGGTTGTGTAGAACTTTATGTTAAGAAGGGTGCACGTTTAAGATACAGTACAATTGAAAACTGGTCTAAGAACATGTACAACTTAAACACAAAGAGAGCCATTGTAGAAGAAGGCGGCACAATGGAATGGGTAAGCGGTTCATTTGGTAGCCATGTTTCTTACCTTTATCCTATGACAATTCTTAAGGGTGCTCATTCTAGAAGCGAATTTACAGGTATCACATTTGCCGGTCATGGACAAAACCTTGATACAGGAGCAAAGATGGTTCTTGCAGCTCCTTATACATCTTGTATAATCGATACAAAGTCAATTTCTAAAGATGGCGGTATTAGTACTTATAGAAGCGGTGTTACAGTTACTAAAAATGCAAAACATGCAAAGGCTAGTGTAAATTGCGAAAGCCTTATGCTTGATGGTAAAAGTAGAAGTGATACTGTTCCTGCTATGGATATTAGATGCGATGATGTTGACGTTGGTCATGAGGCAAAAATTGGCCGTATCAGCGATAAAGCCGTATTCTATCTTATGAGCCGTGGTATCAGTGAAAATGATGCTAGAGCTATGATAGTAAGCGGATTCGCAAATCCTGTTAGTAAGGAACTTCCTTTGGAATATGCGGTTGAAATGAATAACCTCATTCAGCTTGAAATGAAAGGGAGTGTAAACTAAATGGCAGATACTCTAAATAAGAAAACCTTAACTGTAAATCAGTTTCCTACATTAACATGGAATTTTCTTAAAATAAACAATTCCAAAATAGATATAGCAGATGATGTATTTGAATCATCTTGTGCAGTTGCAGAAACAGAACTACCTTCTGGAGTAACTTATAATGATGGCGAAATTGCTACATTATGTACAAATGGAATGGGAAAAAGTGTTGATGCACTTTTTGATGCATATAAGGATTCAATTCCTGCTGCTATATATACTGTTGCAGATAATGCTAATGCTGTTGTAAAGCTTTCTTACAATGTTGAAGATGGAGATAATGTTTTAACAGATGTTGTTATCCGTGCAGGTGAAAACAGTAATTGTACTTTTATCATGGATTACTCTAGTGATAAAGATGCAAAAGCATTTGCAGGCTGGAGAACTCAAATAATTGCAGAAGCTAATGCGGTTGTAAAAGTTGTAAAAGTGCAGCTTTTAGGCAATAATGTTGATTATTTCGATGATATTGGTTCTTCAATAGCAGATTCTGCTCATGTAGATGTAATACAGCTTTCTTTAGGTGGAAAAAACTCTTGGACAGGTAATTATGCAACAGTTGCAGGTTATCAGTCTGAAGTTACAGGAAAGCTTGCTTATGTCTGCCGGGAAAATCAGACTTTAGATGTAAATTATGTAGCACATCACACTGGATGCGAAACTATAAGCAAAATGTATGTTGATGGTGTTCTTTCAGGAAATGCAAAAAAGACCTGGAGAGGTACTATTGACTTATGCAATGGAGCTCATAGTGCAAAAGGTGATGAACAGGAAAATGTACTCTTGTTTAATCCTGAAGTTGAAAATAAATCATTGCCTGTAATTCTTTGTGATGAAGAAGACGTAGAAGGTCATCACGGTGCAACAGTAGGAAAGCTTGGAGCAGACTTGTTATTCTATATGCAGACTCGTGGAGTTGATCAGAAACAAGCTCAGAAAATGCTTGTAAAAGCTAAGATTTCATCATTAACAAGAGATATTCCTGATGAAGCTTTGGTTGAAACTGTTCATAACTATATAGAAGAGGTTTTCAGTCATGACTAATATTTATCGTAAAGATTTTCCTCTGTTTTCAAGCCCTGAAAATAAAGGAATACTCTATTTAGATAATGCTGCTACAACTCAAAGACCTCAATGCGTTATTGATGCTATAAAAACTTTCTACATCGAAAACAATGCAAATCCACTAAGGGGACTTTATGATTTATCTGTTCGTGCAACAGATGCATACGAAAATGCCCGTCATGTTGTAGCTCAGTTTTTGAATGCTAAAGAAGATGCTGAAATTATATTTACACGTAATGCAACGGAAAGCTTAAACCTTGTGGCATATAGCTATGGAAGAACTTTCATAAATGAAGGTGATGAAATTGTTGTGAGTGTTATGGAACATCACAGTAATATTCTGCCATGGCAAATGGTATGTAGAGAAAAGAAAGCTAAGCTTGTTTTCCTTGAACCAGATGCAGAAGGTGTAATATCAAAGGCTGAATACGAATCAAAGATAACAGATAAAACAAAGCTTGTTGCTATAGGTCATGTAAGCAATGTGCTTGGTATTACAAATCCTGTTGAAGCCATAGTAAAATATGCTCATGAAAAAGGTGCTGTAGTTGTTGTTGATGGTGCACAAAGTTCACCTCATATGAAAGTTGATGTTGCAGCTCTTGATGCAGATTTTTTTGCATTCAGTGGACATAAGCTTTGTGGACCTATGGGAATAGGTGTTCTTTATGGTAAGAAAGCTTTACTTGAAAAGATGCCTCCATTCCTCACAGGTGGTGAAATGATAGAGTATGTAACTCGAGAGAGTGCAACCTATGCAGAATTACCACATAAGTTTGAAGCAGGAACCGTAAACGCAGCTGATGCTGTTGGACTTGCAACTGCTATAAATTATATAAAGCAGGTTGGCTTAGATAATATTGCAGAGCATGATAATAAACTTGCTTCCATTATAATAGATGGAAATAAAGCAAAGTTACCTCATGTTCATGTAATTGGAAATGCAGATGCTAAAAAGCATTGTGGTATTGTAACCTTTACAATTGATGATGTTCACCCTCATGATATA
>JAILNT010000108.1 GCA_024691265.1 Treponema sp.
GGAGAATTTCTTATGCAACTATCAAAATCAATATCAGTAGAATACAAAGAAAAGAAATATAATTATCTTATAGACTACGATTCAGATGAAATTGCAGCAAGCGAAATCGATTGGCTTGTTGAAGAAGTAAAGAAACGAGAAAACACAATTACAGGAGAAGAAGATTATAACAAATGGTTTCAGAATATGATGATACATACAGCCATGGTAAGACTTGGAAGTAAAATAAATATCTGGCCTATAGAAATATAACTTCATTAAAGCCCCGAAAAGGGCTTTTTTTATTTACATCTTCTTAAACTTTTTTGAAAACATAAGAAGAAAAATTATTGCACTTGCAATCCATGAAGAAATATAGATAGCTATAATACATTCCATAGTTCTGAACCTTGAAAAAATAAGCAAGATTGAAATAATTCTAAGAAAACATGTAGATATAAGAGTTGCTATCATAGGTTTTACAGTATTTCCTGTTCCACAATATGCACCTGATAAAGCTTCTGCTATTGCATATGTAAAATAAAAAGGAGCCATCATACGCATATATTTTGTAACAAGAGGAATTATTGTAACAGTATCGCCAGCAGCTAAAAAAAGCCCTGCAATATCAGATGAAAAAAAGAACAAAATTATACTGCATAAGCCTGTAAAAAAAACAGACATACTTGTTCCTGCCATAATTCCTTTTTTTATTCGCTCTACTTTCCCAGCTCCTGTATTTTGGGAAATATAAGTAGTAAGAGCCGGACTCATAGAATCAGCAATAAGCCAGATTATTAAATCAAGTTTACCACATATAGCCCATGACGCTATTATATCTGTTCCCAGCTGATTTATACTGGATTGAACAATGCTGTTTGCAACAGGAAATAAAATCGACTGGAAAGCTAGAGGAATACCTGTCACAATAATATTTACAAAATAAGACTGAAAAGCCGGACTTTCACTCTTATAGTCGGAAGGATATTTTTTAAGAGATTTCAAAAGTATATATAAAGAAATAATAACACTTACAGCCTGAGAAAAAACAGTTGCAAATGCAGCACCTGCAACACCAAAATTAAAAATCCCAATCAAAACAATATCAGCTACAATGTTCAAACCACAGCAAAAAATCAGAACATAAAGAGGACTTTTAGAGTCCCCTAACGCCCTAAGAATTCCAGCCGTAATATTATAAAGAATTAAAGACCATAAACCTGAAAAATACACCCTGCAGTAAACAAGTGACATATTAAAAATGTCATCAGGAACAGCCATTACATGCAAAATAGAAGAAGTAAAAACTACACCGGAAAATGAACAAATAATTCCAAGAAAAACAGCTACTAGAAAAGCAGCCTTTATAGAAAGCTTTAAGTCCTTATTTTTACTTGCTCCAAAATACTTTGAAATTATTATACTGGCACCAGATGCAAGACCATTCATAAAATTAACAGGAAAACGAAAAATCGTACTAACACTATCTATTGCAGCAAGACCATTTTTTCCTAAAAATTGCCCGACAATTACAGCGTCAATAGTTGTGTATAATTGTTGAATAAGACTTCCTGCTATAATAGGAACAACAAATAACAAGAGTCCCTTATAAATATTTCCAGATATCAGAGATAAATTATTTTTTTGTTTCAAAAGAAACCCCTTTATAAGCAAAAAATGGGAAAATAGAATCCTTCCCCATTAAAATTATTTTACAATGACAGCCTTTATGCATCAAAAGTTTCTATTGATTCTAAAAGCTTACGGGCATAGTCATCTTTTGTATTAGCAATATTTTTAATATCTATATGTTCTGTAACTTTACCCTGATAAAGAAACAAAACCTCATCACAAATATACGTAATAGAAGTTAAATCATGAGTTATAAAAATATAAGTAAGATTAAGCTTTTTCTTTAAATCTTTTAGTAAATCCATTACCTGAACCTGAGTGTGAGCATCAAGAGAAGAAACTGCTTCATCAAATAAAATTATTTCAGGCTTACAGGCAACAGCACGGGCAATACAAACCCTTTGAAGCTGCCCTCCTGAAAGTTCATGGGGAAAACGGTTTGCAAAAGATTCGTCAAGACCGACCATCTCAAGCAAAGCTTTACATTCACTTGAATAATCAAGCTTTATTCCTTCTCGTCTTTCTCTAACACGTAACCCCTCTTTTATAACAGACTTTATTTGAAAACGAGGATTAGCAGAAGTTGTATAATCTTGAAAAACGACACTAAGCTTATTTTGAAGACATTTCTTACCGGCTCTATTTGCATAAACAGAAACTCCGTCAAGCAACAATTCCCCGTTATCAGGCTTTAATAAACCTGTAATTACCTTTCCCATAGTAGACTTACCGCTACCAGATTCTCCTAATATTCCTAAACAACAACCCTTTTTAACATCAAAAGAAATATCATGGAGAACTTTCTGTCTGGTATAGCCAAATATCTTATCTTTTTTCTCTGTACGAAAACTAACAGATACATTTTTTAATTCAAGCATTTGATTTTCCTCCAAAAATCGTTTTACGGTAACAAGCCATAACAGCAGCCCTTTTTTCTACAAGCAGTTTTGTATAAGAATCCTTGGCGTCAGTTAAAATTTCTTTGAAAGAACCTGAATCTACAAGTTTTCCATGATTTAAAACAATAATATAATCGGCTATACGAGCAACAGCATCTAAATCATGACTTATAAATACCATAGCAATATTCTGTTCCTGTTTTATACGGATAAGTTCATTTAGAATCTCATGTCGTGTAATAGCATCTATAGCTGTAGTTGGTTCATCAGCAATAATAAGCTTTGGATTCATAGCCGTTGCAATACCAATCATAACTCTTTGAAGCATACCACCTGAAAGCTGATGAGGATATTTTTCAAGCACTTCTTCCGGATTATGAATTCTCACTTTATTTAAAAGCTCTATCGACTTATCATAAATCTCTTTATCAGTCCAATTTGTATTAGCCTTGAAAGTTTCTGCAATCTGTTTATTCATTCTATATAATGGGTCAAATGAAGTCATAGGATTTTGTAAAATAACACCCATCTGACCTCCTCTAATATTCCTCAATTCCTCTGAACTTTTACCAGAAAGTTCTTCGCCATTAAATTTAATACTTCCCAAAACATTAAAATGACTATCAAGAATACCCATTACAGCTTTCATTGTCATAGATTTACCACTACCTGATTCTCCTAATATTCCTAAACACTGTCCTGGAAAAACATTGAAAGAAACATTATCAACAAGAATAGATTCTTTATGACGCTGGCTTAATCTTACATTTAGATTTTTAATTTCTAAAACAGCCTTCATTCTTCCACCTCTTTAGGATCAAGAACATCTCTCAATGCATCACCCATTAAATTAAAACAGCACACTAAAACAACAATAGCAAGACCTGGAGCAAGCATCTGACCAGGATTTCTTGTCATAACATCTTTAGCATCATTAAGCATAGCACCCCATTCCGGAGTTGGAGCCTGTACTCCTAAACCTAAAAATGACAAAGTGGAAATATTAATAATGGCCCAGCCCACATCAAGAGATGCAAGCACTGCCAAATCTGACGTAATAGAAGGAATAAGATGCTTTAGTAAAATAAAAGTTTCAGGCATTCCAACACACCTTGAAAACTGAACAAAGTTTTTATCACGGTATTGTAAAACACCTGTACGAATCATTCTTGCATACCACGCCCACTTTATAAACACATTAGCAATAATAACGTTTTGCACACTTACACCAAGGAGAGCAACAACGGCAAAAACCATAATTTGACTTGGAAATGACAAAACAACATCAACAATTCTCATAATCACTTCTTCTATTAATCCTCTGAAATAACCTGCTGCAATTCCCATAATGGCACCAAGAGTAATTGTTCCAAGCATAGTAAGAAGTGAAAGCCCTAAAGTTGGTCTTATCCCATAAATCAGTCTTGATAAAACACAGCGTCCTAACCTATCTGTTCCTAAAGGATATTCCATACTGTATTTTGCAAATTTATGAAGAATATCAGTTTTATAAGGGTCATGAGGAGCTATAAACGGAGCAAAAATCCCTGCAAGTCCAATAAAAAGAACAATCAGAACTGTAACAACAGCAGTCTTATGATGAATAAATCTTTTCCACATATTATTTAACTATCCTTTCTCAATCTAGGATCTGATACAGTCTGCAACACATCAAATATCAGATTAAACAAAACGAAAAGAACTCCTATAAGAAGAACATAAATCTGAATAACGGGATAATCCCTGTTAAAAATTGAGCTAATACATAAAGTACCAAGCCCTGGCCATGAAAATACATTCTCTACAACAATAGTTCCTGAAATAAGCTGAGGAATACTCATACCCATTGCAACAATACATGTATGCATAGAATTTTTCAGAATATGTTTAACAAGAATTGCCTTTTGAGGAATGCCCCGTACATTTGCATAAAGAACATAATCCTGCTTCATATTTTCAAGCATATTATTACGAATAAGACGTATATAAGTTGCAATATAACTTAATGCAACTGTAATTGCCGGTAAAATTAAATGGCGTATAGTTCCATTTCCATTAGTAGGAAGAAGTTTTAATTTTACGCTTATAAGCCACATCAGTAAAAGTCCAATCCAATACGAAGGCATGGCGGTTGAAATAAAAATAAAAGCCCTCATGATGACATCAAAAAAGCTGTCTTTATAAACTGCACAAAGTACCCCAACAGGAATACTAAGCAGAATAACAATGATAAATGAAGCTCCAGCAAGCTGTAAGGTAGCCGGCATAGAACGCAAAAGCTCTCCGGAGACAGTTCTTGTAGGATTTACATAACTAACCCCGAAATCTCCCCTAAGACAACCTGTAAGCCAGTTAAAATACCGAATAAGAAAAGGTTTATTAAGACCAAGCTTTTCTTCCATCTCTGCAATCATTTCATCTGTAATAAGAGGTGTTTGCTGTACTCTAAGAGCAACCTCGGCAGCATTAGACGGAATAAGATTAATGAAGAGATAACATATAAAAGAAATAGCAATTAATAATGGTATTGCCATTAACAATCTTCTTATAACGTAACGTTTCATTTGACCCTTCAAATTATTATTAAAAAATAGGCCACTACACAGAGCGGCCCGGATAAATCTTTATGAAATAAAAAGTTGATTATTAGAAATACATTCCTGTAAATGGAACATCATACTGGTCTGTTCCAAAATGAACACCTTTAAGCTTATTATTATACAAAGCTTTATTGCATTCAAATGTAAGAGGAATATATACAGCATCTTCATGAAGTCTTGTAAGAACAAAATTATAAAGTTCCTGACGTTTATTTTCATCAGTAGAAACTAAAATAGCTGTAATTGCTTCATCAATCTTTGCCTTGTCAGGAAGTCCCTGCTGAGCTGCAAAATCACCGTAAACAGGAGCACGCATAGCAGCAAGAGATGACTGAGGGTCATAAGGCATACCCCAGCAAATATTAAATACCATCTCAAAATTACCGGCTTTCATATTGTCACGATAAGACTGTTCTTCTTCTCCGTGAATATTAAGAGAAATACCAAGTTCAAGATACTGGCTCTGAAGATACTCTGCGATATTTTTTTCTGTTACAGAATCACTGTTATAAAGAAGGTCAAGTTCAAGTTTTTTTCCATTCTTTTCACGAATCTTATTTGCACCCATTTTCCACCCAGCATCATCGAGAATAGAAGCTGCTGTTTCCAAACTGTATTCATAAGGCTTAAGATTTACATTACAATAAGGAATTGTTGATGCATAAAGGGTATCAGCAGCTTTTTCAAGTCCATAGAAAATACCTTCAGAAATTGCATTACGGTTAGTTGCATGCTGCAATGCCTGACGCACTTTTACATCAGAAAGAATATCATCAGTTGTATTCATAACAATATGCCTTGTAGATGTTGGATTTGAAAGACCTACAGAAATCTTATCACTGTTAACATACTGACTTACAGCATCTGCATCTATCATGTTTTTACCAAATATAAGGTCTATTTCACCAGATTCAAGAGCCATAATTCTTGTTTGATTATCAGGAATTACTTTTACAGTAATTTTACGAATAGCAGGCTTTTCACCCCAGTAATTTTCATTACGTTCGAATACAGCATATTCATCTGTAACAAAATCTGTAAGAATATAAGGACCTGTTCCAATATAACCGTTAACACCATCTTTTGTATTGCCATCAATCATACAATTAGGAGAAATCATAGCGAAAGGACGAATACAGGCAAGTTCTGTCAGCATCGGATAGTAAGCATCGCTCATTTCTATAACAAATGTATTAGCATCTGGAGCAGAAACGCCTACAAGAAGATTCATCATTTCAAGCCAGGTATGACGCTTTTTGTTAGCAAGAATTGCATTAAAATTAGCAAGAATTGCATTTGCATCACAAACTGCACCATCAGAAAATTTTACACCATCACGAATGTGAAATGTATAGATTCGTCCATCATCGCTTATATCCCAGCTTTCAGCAAGACAACCGACATAACCATCTTCTGTAAGACTTACCAAAGTATCATAAAGAATACTCTGGGCATACATTTCTCCTGCGTAAAGATGAGGATTTAGATTGCGGATATCACGGTAATTTACAAATACAAGCTCATCTCTTGTTTCTGTTGCTTCAACAGAAGCTTTTTTTTCTGTGGAACTGCCATTTCCACAAGAAGCTAATATACCTGCAGAAATAA
>JAILNT010000020.1 GCA_024691265.1 Treponema sp.
TCAAGGGGGAGGAATAAGAATGAAATCTTATATCCTTCCTTTTGAATAATAATCTCATAATTACCCTATCTTAACATATTGTAAGATTATAAAAATGTCGGAATAGTTGACAGTTATGACGCTTTAGTTCAAAATATTGTCATGAAGAAGACTGTCTATATAATCGGTCATAGAAATCCAGATACGGATTCAATTGTTGCTGCTACTGCTTATGCCAGATTAAAACAGCTTTTAGGATTTAACGAATATGTTGCCGCTCGTGCAGGCAAATTAGCCCCTCAAACAGAATACATCTTTAACAGATTCAAGGTTCAGGCTCCTCAGTATATACCTGACCTGCTTCCAAAGACTGCTTATTACATGTCTGAAGAATGTGATACAGTTGATGAAAATTCATCTCTCTGGCATGCTGCCCATAAAATGCAAAACAGCAGTGCAAAGATTTTACCTCTAGTAGATAAAAATGGCTGTTACAAAGCTTTATTGCACTACAATGCTTTTGCACAGAATATTCTTGGTATCTTAAACCCGGAAAATGAAGCTGCAATAACTACAAGTGTAGAGCTTATAAAAAATACTCTTGGAGCTCAGCCTCTTATCTTGAAAAATGAAAATAAGATATTCAAGGGTACAGTTTTAGTAAGTGCTGCAGAGCTTGATACATTCAAAGCTCAGTTAAATGAACATCTCAGCGAAAATGTTATTGTAATTGCCGGCGATAGAAAGAATATCCAGGAATACTGTATAGAAATGGGAGTAAAAGCTCTTGTAATAACATCAGGCTTCCTTTTGGATAAAGAGTTACAGGCAAAAGCAGAAAAGAAAGGCGTAAGTGTTCTTTCAAGTCCTTTTGACACCTCTGCAACAGCTATGCTCATAGTTTATTCAACACCTGTATCAATTATTGCTGATAAGAATGCTCCTGCCGTTCATGAAATGGATACAGTTCAAAAAATCCGTCCTTTACTTCAGGAATCTCCAAGCCGTTCTCTCCCAGTTGTTGATGACTACAACAAGGTAATCGGACTTATAAGTGAGAACGACCTTATCAATGAACCAAATGTAGAAGTAATTCTTGTAGACCACAATGAACTTTCTCAGGCGGTTGAAGGTGTTGAACACTATATCATCAAAGAAATCATTGACCACCATAGACTTGGTAATTTAAGCACAAAATATCCTATAACATTTATTAATAAGCCTGTTGGCTCAACTGCAACACTTGTTACAGGACTTTACAGAGAAAATCGTGTGTCTATTCCAAAAGATATGGCAGAAATACTTCTGTGTGGAATTCTTTCTGACACACTTATCTTACAGTCAGGAACAACTACAGACATAGACAGAAAAACTGCTGAATATCTTTCTAACATCACAGGGCTTGATATTAAGCAGCTTGGAAACGATATTGTTTCTGCAGGTAGCCATATTGGAAACAGAGCTGTTACAGAAGTTATTCATCAGGATATGAAAGAGTATAATGATGACAAGATAAAGTACACAGTAAGCCAGATTGAAGTTGATAACACTGATGAAGTTATGAAGCGTAAAAAGGAATTCCTTGATGAGCTTGAAATCGAAAGACGAAGCCATGGCGGCTTATTTGCAGCATTACTTGTAACAGATATTACAAAGCTTAGTTCTATAATGCTTATTGCAAGTGATGAAAAATTCCTGCCTGCATTAAAGCTCCCTAAGAATGAAAATCAGGTTTATTATCTTAAAGATGTTGTAAGTCGTAAAAAGCAGCTTATACCACTTCTTTCAGAACAGATTGTAAGATACGCAAGTGTTTAATAATAAAGCTTTAGCTTAAAACAAAACCGGGATTAAGTGGATTTCACTTGTCCCGGTTTTTTTATACCATGCATAAAATAAAAATGCATTAAAACATTATAGAATTAAAAATGTTAAAAGTTAAATTTTTAGAGAGAGTTCTTGAAGAATTCTTCAAGCTTTGCTATTGCAGTATCTTCATCTTCGCCTTCGCAAGTTATAGAAATAGCATGTCCCTGTTTTGCACCTAAGCTCATAACTGCAATAAGTCTTTTTGCGTCTGCAGATTTTCCGTTACAATCAACTTTAATTGTTGATGAAAACTGCTTTGCAAGCTTAACAAGTTCTCCACCCGGACGAGCATGAATACCAAGTTCATCTGTAATAGTATAATTAAACTGCTTCATATAAAAATACTCCTTATAAAAGCTTCTATAAAAATAAAAAAATACAATATAGCCACTTATTTTAACATAAAATGTAGAATAAGTGGCTATAAATATTTACTAAAACTTTGTTATTATTTACTCGTTAACATTCTTCTTGAGAAGTCCAAGAAGAATTGTTCCAATTGCAGAACCTGCAACAAGAGCAATAATATAAGCGATTGGATTTCCAACAACAGGGAATACGAATACACCACCATGAGGAGCCATCAATGTACAGTTAAATGCCATTGAAAGAGCACCGGCTACAGCAGAACCTGCGATACAAGCAGGAAGAACGTGAGCTGGGTCACTAGCTGCATAAGGAATAGCACCTTCTGTGATGAATGAAAGTCCCATAATAAAGTTAACAGGACCAGCCTTTCTTTCTTCAGCTGTAAATTTGTTCTTGAAAATCATTGTAGCTGCTGCAATTGCGATTGGAGGAACCATACCACCAACCATTACAGCTGCCATTGTATTGTAATGTCCCTGAGCAAGCATACCTGTTCCGAATACATAAGCAGCCTTGTTAACAGGACCACCCATATCTACAGACATCATACCGCCAAGAATAAGACCAAGAATAACACCGCTAACACCGTTCAAAGAGTTCAAGCCAGTATTGAGAAGACTGTTAATAGCTCCAACGATTGGCTCTACGATGAAGTTCATTCCAAGTCCCACGATAAGAACACCGATAAGAGGGAAGAGGAGAACAGGCTTAATACCGTCAAGACTCTTTGGAAGATTTGCAAATGCTTTCTTCAAAAGAAGGATTGTATATCCTGCGAAGAAACCTGCAACCAAAGCACCGAGGAAGCCGCTTGTTCCGTTTGCAGCCATTGCACCACCAACGAAACCTAAAGCAAGACCTGGACGGTCAGCAATACTCATTGCAATGAAACCTGCAAGAACAGGAAGCATAAAGCCGAATGCAACACCACCAACCTTAGCTTTAAGGAAGTTAGAAATAGGAAGCATTGTACCGAATGTTCCGTCTGGAGTGATGCCGTTCATCTTACAGTAAATACCATCAATAAGGAAGGCTAAAGCTATAAGAATACCGCCACCAACAACAAATGGAAGCATGTGAGAAACACCTGTCATAAGATGCTTATAAACAGAGCGACCGCCATTTCCTTTTGACTCTCCAGAAGAAGAATCTGTTCCTGTAGCAGTATAAACAGAAGCTGTTCCAGAAGTTGCCTTTGCAATAAGTTCTTCAGCACCGCTAATTCCCTTTGCAACTCTTACCTGAATAAGTTTTTTGCCATTGAATCTAGCCATTGGAACATTTGTATCTGCTGCAACTATAATACATTCAGCATTCTTGATTTCTTCTTCTGTAAGGTCGTTCTTTGTACCACTTGAACCGCGAGTTTCAACCTTGATAGAAACACCGGCTTTTGCAGCAGCCTTCTTTAATGATTCTTCTGCCATGTAGGTATGTGCAATACCTGTAGGACAGGCTGTAACTGCAAGAATTCTTGCTGTTTCTGTGTTACCGTCCCCCGACTGAGCATCCTTTGCCTTTTCTGCCTTGTCGATAGCAGCAAGCAATTCATCAACTGTCTTTGCTTTTCTCAAAGAAGCTGTGAAATCTTCGTCAAGCAACAGAACGGAAAGTCTGCTCAGTACATCTACATGAACGTTGTCCTTTGTATTAGGGGCAGCAATCAAGAACATAACATTTACTTTTTCGCCGTCAGGTGAGTCAAAATCAACTCCTTCCGGAAGAATAAGGGCAGCAAGTCCCGGAGTTTTGACAGCGTCACTCTTACAGTGAGGAATAGCAACACCTTCTCCTACAGCTGTTGTGCTTTCCTCTTCGCGAGCGAATACGCCTTTTCTGTATTTGTCTTCATCACTAATCTTTCCACTTTTTACCATCAAATCAACAATCTGATTGATAGCGTCCTCTTTACTTGAAGCTTTGCCATTAAGAGCAATGCTTTCTCTGCTTAAAAGCTCCGTAATCTTCATACTTTTGCCTCCTTATGAATTACTTATCGCTCGATACATATAATCAGGATTTTATTAGTCTTCAAATCCATCATAACTATTTAAGAGCTTGTCAACATCTGCTTGAGTTGCCAAGAATTCTGAACAGGCACTTGCAGTCCCTGTACAAAGTCCCATCTTTAAAGCCTGCTTGTAATCATGTGTCTTTTCATAGCCGGCTATAAAGCCTGCAACCATTGAATCTCCTGCACCAACTGAATTTACAAGCTTTCCTTTTGGAGCTTTTCCTTTATATACTTTTCCATCTGCAGAGGCTAAAACAGCTCCTTCTCCTGCCATAGAAACAAGTACATTCTGTGCACCCATTTCTTTCATTTTGAGTGCATAAGGAATAACGTCTTCTCTAGATTTTAACTCAACTCCAAATATTTCACCAAGTTCATGATTATTAGGCTTTACAAGGAAAGGACGGAATTCAAGAGATTTCTTAAGAAGGTCTTTTGTCGCATCAACAACGAATCTGATATTTTTTCCGCTTAATCTTTTCATTATTTCGCTATAAAAGCTTTCACTTAAACAAGAAGGAATGCTTCCTGCAAGTACAAGTGTGTCATTTTCTTTTATTTCATCAAGCTTTACATAAAGCTTTTCAATGTCTTCATTTTTTATATCTGGACCTTTACCATTTATTTCAGATTCTTCATTTGAACGAAGTTTGAGATTAATTCTTGAAAGACCTTTTTCAAGATGAATAAAATCTGTGTTTACATTCTGCTTTAAAAGCATTTCTTCAATAGCCTTTCCTGTGAAACCGGCTGTGAAGCCTAAAGCTTTATTTTCAATACTGAGGTTATGAAGAACTATAGAAACATTAATACCTTTTCCGCCAGGAAAAATTGTTTCATTTGAAGTTCTATTAACTTTTCCTGTTTCAAAATCTTTTACATCTGTTATGTAATCGAGTGAAGGATTTACTGTAAGTGTGTATATCATATATTTTCCACCTCAATGATGTTCTTAAACCTTCTGTAACCAGGGTCTAAGAGTTTTGTAGTAATAATTGTTGCATCAGTAAAATCTGCAAATGCAACACTTGATGTTTGAGAAAACTTGCTGGAATCACTTAATATATAACATTTTTGAGTGTGCTCCATGGAAGCTTTCTTTATCAGTGCCTCCTTTATATCAGGTGTACTGAATCCATTATTTGGGGATATACCGTTAGCTCCCCAAAAACCTTTAGTAAAATGATACTTTGAAAGGCTTATTAAAGCCTCTTCGCCAACAACTGCTTCTGTAGGAAGTTTTATTTCTCCTCCAAGAATGTATGTCAAAAAGCCAGCTTCAGAAAGTTTTTTAGCATGCAGAAAGGCATTGGTTACAAAAACCGCATTCTTTGCCTTTATGTATTTTATAAGGAGTTCTGTTGTTGTTCCCGCATCAAGATATACAAAATCATTGTCTTCGATTAAAGAAGCTGCATATTCTGCAATATATTCCTTTTCGTCAATGTTTATTTCCTTTCTTGCGAAAACAGAGAAATCCCTTGTATTTACTTTGCTTTCTTTAGATACTGCTCCGCCATGCACTTTTGTAAGTAAGCCCAATGAATCAAGTTCAACCAAATCTCTTCTTATGGTTGATTCTGACGAGCTGAGCATTTCCATTAGTTCCTGTACAGTAACTGAATGCTTTGTATCAAGTTCATCTAAAATAATCTTATGGCGTTCTTCTGAAAGCATAATATACTATAAATCCTAGATTTTATATTTGTCAATCAAAATCTATCAAAAATCTCCAAATTCTTTCAAAAACACTCATATTCGGTAAGTGTGATTAATCATAGTCATTCAAAAATCTTCAGAATATTTAAAATATTTACTTCTGTATCCAGCTGATTTTTAATAAAAGTATCTTCTATATCAATTAGCCTCTAAGGGGAGTTGATATTTAGTTGAATACAGGCTTTTTTATATAATATAAGTAAGAATTCTTGAAGAAAAATGATGTATAGATATAATAAAAAGTCGTTATTTTTAGGGAAATAATTACTATAGTAAAAAGG
>JAILNT010000250.1 GCA_024691265.1 Treponema sp.
AAAACGCATCTTTAGAACTTCCTGTTCTCTTGGTGGCAATGTACTTAAAATAGAACGCAACTGTTCCTTAAGCAAAGTATATGCAGTCTGTGTTGCTGGATTTTCTACTTCCTTATCTTCAATAAAATCTCCAAGCAAGCTATCTTCTTCTTCACCGATTGGAGTTTCAAGAGATATAGGTTCACGAGCAACATTTTTAACCTGTTTGACCCTTGCTACAGGCCAGCCAAGCTGCTGTGCAATTTCATCATCAGTAGGTTCACGTCCCAATTTCTGCATAAGCTGACGACCTTCTCGAACAACTTTATTTATCTGCTCTATCATATGAACAGGAACACGAATTGTTCTTGCCTGATCGGAAATAGAACGAGTGATTGCCTGACGAATCCACCATGTAGCATATGTAGAAAATTTATATCCCTTACGATATTCAAATTTCTCTACAGCTTTAATAAGACCTATATTACCTTCCTGAACTAAGTCAAAGAACTGAAGTCCTCTGTTTGTGTATTTTTTCGCAATGGAAACAACCAGACGGAGATTTGCATTTATAAGTCTATTCTTAGCCTGCTCCATCATAATGCGGCCACGCTGTATTTCTTTAGACATATCAAGAATTTCTTCTACAGAATTCTCAAAGTCATATTCCATTCTGCGAAGCTTTCTTTCTATCTTCTGAAGCTGAGTATAAACATCACGTATTGCGTCAGCATCAATATCAAGTTCTTCTTCAAGCTTAAGAGTCTCGGTTCTTATAGCAAGTCTTCGACCAATACTTCTAAGTTCAGCAGGCTCTGCAATACGAAGCTCTTTCATCAGCTTTTCGCGTTTATGATAGTAAGATGTAATTTTAGCAGTAGCATCAATAAACTTTGCACTGAATCTATCAATTTCTTCAGTTTGAATAACAATCTTTTGAAGCTCAGGCATAATCTTCTCTCTCAAAGAAACAAGCTCTGGAGCATCAAAAATATCACGAGAAGAATCTAATTCAAAAAGCTGCTTCTTTATTTGCATATACTGCTTCATATCTGAAAGTACAGTTTTTAAATTTGCACCATAGCAGCTCTTCAGACGTCTCTTCTCTGCCATTTCTTCATTTATTTCTTTACGGGCTTTACCAGGTTCATGAATATCAATTCTAGTAAAAGCTTTTTGAGCAACAGAAAAAAATTCAGGAATCATCATACCAGAATGTTTTATAACATCTTTTATGATATTCTCCCCATTTTCCATTTTCTTAGAAAGAATAACTTCCTGCTCTGCAGTAAGAAGATTTTCCTTTCCTATTTCACGCAAATAGAGTCTTATAGGATCATCGATATTAGAATCTTTATCACTAGACATAAGACGATGCTTTCCAGATTCATCAACTTTATCATCATCGACAACAACTTCAGCATCATCATCAAGGTCTACATCATCATCTTGATCATCTTCATCATCTAAATCAGTATCTTCTTCCATAATTTGAATATTATTCTTGGTAAGAAGCTGCAGTACTTCCTCCATTTTAGGAGAATTGACGAAATCAGGAGTAAGAATCTCCGTTATCTCGTCCCATGAAAGCACCTGCTTACTTTTTCCTACTTCAAGTAGCTTTTCTACTTCAGGAGATACCTCTTCTTCAAGTTCTTGACTCATTTTCTACCCTTTTGTTGACAAAATCAATCTATCCAAGTTCATCTTTTCTTCAAGAAGTGTTCGTAACTTATCATTATCAGAAGCTGTTATAACTCGAAAATTATTTATTTGCTCCATCAAAAGTCTCTGTTTTCTTTCCAGAGATTTTCTTTCTAACAACATCATACATTCATCAACGGCCTGAGCTGCATTTTTAGAATACTCGCCAGATGCAGTCCATTTAACAAGAAGTTGTTGCACTTCCCCGCTACAATGTGATAATATGTTATCGAAAGAAAAGTCGTCACTATCACAACATTCTCTTAATACGACAAACAAGCTTTTAGCCTGCGGGTCCTCGAAGTCATCTTCAGTTAAATCTTCCTTCACCGCTAAAAATTTATTCAAATCAGACATTAATACGAATAAAGCTCGTAACTCTAAACCCGCTTTTTCATTTTCAAAATCAGGTCTCTGAGAATATTGCGTCTGATTAATTTCATTAGATGAATGATTTTTCCGATTAAGATAATCCTTCCTGGCCGCTTCAGGGTCTAGATTAAACACCCGACATAATTGTTCCAGGCATGACGATTTCTGTACATCAGATTGCAATGCATCCAGATAACTAAAAAAAGCAGAAGCAGCCCTCGCTTTTCCTTCTGGGGAATCTTTCGGATATTTCCTTAACAATTCTGATAAAAGATAATCATTATCTAATATAGCATTTTTCACATCACTTGACAAGGTTTCCTTACCAAAATTAAGCATAATTTCCGCAGAATCTTTTCCTTGTGTGAGCTGGATAATTTTTACAGTTACATCTTGACGCCTACACATCAAAATAGCCTTTAATGTTGCCTCTTTACCAGCATTATCACTATCAAATGACAACAAAACAGTTTCAACAAAAGGTTTTAAAAGCTTTAACTGTTCCTCTGTAAAAGCAGTACCTAAAGAAGCGACTGTATTAGAAAAACCACATTGATGATATGCGATAGCGTCCATATACCCCTCGCATATTATAACTTCTTTACTCTTTCTTATAGCATCTTTTGCAATATCAAAAGCAAAAGGAATTTCGCCTTTCTTATACCAGGGAAGTTCTGGAGAATTTATATATTTAGGATCTCTATCACTTCTTTTATTAAGTAATCTTCCTCCTAAAGCAACAGTTTGTCCCTTTCTATTCTGTATAGGAAACATAAATCTATCTACATAAACAGAATAATTAGGATTCTTTCTACTAAACAAGCCTGACTTTGCAAGAAATTCTGAGCTATAACCTTTTTTTTGTAAAAAAGAGTGTAACCAAAAAGCATCATTAGGACTCCAGCCTAAATTAAACTTTTTTATAGTTTCATGAGAAAGACCTCTGTCAAGAATATATTTTAAAGCAGGTCTACCGGCAGGTGTATTAAGAAGCAAATAATTAAACATATTAGCAACTCTTGTATAAAGCTCTATATATTGCTCTTTTTCCTCATATGATTTATCAACAACAGGAGAATCACCTGCTCCCCCATCATAAACAACAGGAATATTACTTCTTTTTGCTAACTCCAATATAGCTTCTGAATAAGAAATCTTATTGTAGTCCATCAGGAATTTTATTACGTCACCACCCTTATGACAACCAAAACAGTAATAAAATTTTTTCTCACTGGATACAGAAAACGAAGCAGTTTTCTCATTATGAAAAGGACAACAGCCCCACCAATCAGCACCTCGAGGCTGAAGAGAACAATATTCCTTTATAACATCAACAATATCAGTTTTTTGTATAACTTCCTGTATCGTAGCTTTAGATATAAATCTAGCCATTACTTAGAAGCCGCCTTTTTTGTATACATAAGGCCAACTTTAGCATGCTCATCAAAAGTCTCTGAAAAAGTATGCCGCCCAGCACTAGGATCTGTAACCCTGAAATAAAAATATTTTGTTTCAGCAGGTTTAATACAAGCTTTTAAAGCCACCATTCCAGGATTAGATATAGGTCCTGGAGGTAATCCCTTCCATT
>JAILNT010000254.1 GCA_024691265.1 Treponema sp.
TAATCAATAAATGAACTTTTGTAGGCTCTTAGAATTTCTGTTGTTTTTTTATTATTTTCACAATGCTGCAATTCTGTTCTGAACATTAAAGTATCATATTTTTTTTCTGAGCTGATTAATTTGTTTTCATTTAATGAATTAAGACTTTCGAGATAGGTACCGCCTGTATAAGCTTTGCCCTCAGAGTAGGCAAAGTCTGCTCCAAGAACTATTACTTTTTTAAAGCCGAGTTTGAAGGCAAGGTCTGCTGCGGCAATTGTCACAGTTCCCGCTCCAGAAAAAATTTGTGGGAAATTACCAGCAAGGCTGCACATGGGGTGTCCGGAAGAAAAATAAATTAAGGAAGCATTTTGTGATGAAATATACTTGGCTGCCGAAGAACTTGCACATAAATCAAAGAAATAAAGTGTATCTTTGCTTACATTACCGGAAAAATGATTTACCGATACATTTTGTCCGTCAATTGAAATAACGGCATCTGCATTACACTTGTTTTTTCTTAAGCTTTGTGAGGCTGTATCAGTTGAGATGATATAATAAGACTGTCTGTAATTTTTTATTTTTTCAATTTTTTTATCTAGACTAGGGCCAGCCGCAAGAATCAAAGCTGTTTTATTTCTGTCTATTTTTTTATACAGAGCTTGTGTAGAGATGTTATCGTGCATTTCAGATAAAAGGGTAAGATTTCCCAGAATATTATGCATCCATATTTTTCCAAAATGTGCCTGAACCGAATAATCTGCTGAAATAATTCTAAAAGCTTTATTTACTGCTTCTTCTAATTCATTTTTGCATTCAATATTTTCCTGCATCCATGCACGCAATTCAATTATATGTGGCATACCGTATTTTGCAGGTAAGGTATTATTACATAGACATTCTGTTAAATTTTGTGCATAAGTAAAAATAACCGAACTGTTTTTTTTCAGATTAGAAATTAAAGCTATTTGTGATAAAAACTCGATGTCTTCTTTATATCTTTCTACAGCAATTATTTTGCAATCTGGAAATTCTTCTAAAAGACACTTTATAAGAATTCCGCTGCCTATTCCAAAAACAAGAAATAAGGAAGAGTTTGCTTTGTTTTTTACATCTTGAATTATTAGCTGAGCTTCTCTTTCTGGATTATACCGTGATTCAACAGTTTTTCCGTTCTTAAGAAGAGGAATCTGGCTTTCTGTTTTTGAAAGAATTATTGAATCGTAAATTGAATTATTCATTACAATAATCCTCAAGTTTTTTTAGTAATTTGTTTTTTTCATCAAGTAAGCGTTTCTGTAAATCAGAATTTTCGGGACTATGTTTTAAGGAAAGGCTTGTTAATGGAAAAAGCTGCTGAAGATTTTCAGAATTAAAAAGTTGGTCTGTATTATTTGTTAACTTTTTTATACATGCTCTATTTTCTTCAAACATAATCATATCGTTTGTTGTTGAACTCTGCTGTATTTTCATACAAATCTGCTTGAATTCACTAGATTTTATATCTTTTATACTTCCAAGTTTCTTATTTTTTGAATCGATTACCCGAAAAACTCTATTTTTGAAAGAATTATTTTCAAACCATTGTCTGTAAATTTTCAAACTTCCTTCAGATATTTCTGATTTATAACTTCTCTTTTCTTTAGAATTAATTTTAAAATCAAAAAGAGAATTGTTTGTTTCAATCTCATTCGGCTGTTCATGCTGAAAGCCTTTCCCGTTCGCTAAATCAAGCCCAAAAAAATAAATATTCCCTGTAAAATATTTTAAGGCAAATTTTGCTGCGGTTCCGCTTACCGTACCATTCCTTTCTGCCTCAAAAGTATTCGTAAAATTACATAAATCCAGTATTTTTTTTGATATTCCATCTGGATAAGCCAGCGGAAGAATTGGATTGTCTTCTAGTGTTTTTTTCGAAACAAAACTTTCCGGACTTAGAGCAAGTATGGTGTCTTTTGCTATGTGTTTAAGGTGTTGTCCTGCCCAAAAACCTCCGTCCGTTGATATGCATAAATCAATTCTGATTCCATAATATTTACAAACAGGAAGTGCAGAAGATAGGCAAATTATAAAGAATTTTTCCTGATTATTTTTGATTATTTCTATTGATGTATGAATAC
>JAILNT010000352.1 GCA_024691265.1 Treponema sp.
TATATATTTTTATAATGATAATATCTTAATAATATTAATAAAGAAAGAGTATTTTAAAATGGCAATATTAAAAGATTTAAAGGTTTCTGTAACCGGTAAGTGTAATAATTTAGTCTATGAATGCCGTAATGGTGTTACATATGTAAAACAATATTCAAAACCAAAGAATCCAAGGTCAGAAGCTCAGCAAATAAATCGAAATGCTTTTGCCCTAATTGCAAAATTTGCAAAAAAAATAAATCCTTTAGTTTTAAAACCTTATAGTCCGCCTCTTTATCCCAAAAATACCTTTAGAAGAAAACCTATTCCTTATAACTTGTTCTGTAAAATAAACAAAGGAAAAGTTTTAAATGGAAAGCTTTTATATTCTTCATTACAATTTTTTGAAGCAGCATTTTCTTTTGATGCAAAAATAAATTTTGTTAAAAAAGATGAAAAACTGCTTGCTGTAAAATTTTCAGACATTTCTAAAAAGGTCGATAAGATTATCTGCTGCGTAGAAGAAATAGCTTCAGAAAATGTTTCTGTGTTTGAATTTTGTCCTTCTGAAGATGATACTTGTATTTTCAACAGAACTTTTAATCCTGGTATTCGCCTTTGGTTTGTAACTTTTAAGGCAGACAAGGCTTCTGAAACTGTTTATATGGAGTATTGATAGTAAAAGAAAATTGATTTGATATAAAACTATCTTGACAGTTAAATTAATTTGATATAAAACTATTTCTGTATGAGAGATAATTTTATATCAAACTATTTATCTGATGATGAAAGGTTCATGTTGCTTGCAATTGAAGAAGCAAAAAAAGGAGAAGGTTTTGTTCACCCTAATCCCCTTGTTGGAGCTGTTCTTGTAAAAGATGGTGTAATCTTAGCTAAAGGTTATCATCACCATTACGGAGGACTTCATGCTGAAAGAGATTGTTTGAAAAATGCAATGGAAGCTTCTCGTTCTTCTTTTGGTGCTACGATATATGTTACTCTCGAACCTTGTTGCCATACTGGAAAACAACCTCCTTGTACTCAGGCTTTAATTGAAGCTGGTGTAAAGCGTGTTGTAATTGGCAGTCGTGACCCAAATCCTCTTGTTGATGGTAAAGGTGTAAAGCAGCTTTTAGATGCTGGTATCGAAGTTGTCCAGGATATTCTAAAAGATAAATGTGATGCTCTCAATTATATCTTTTTTCATTATATAAAATCAAAATTACCATATATAGCTATAAAATATGCCGTAACAGCTGATGGACTTACTGCAACTTCAAGTGGAAAAAGTCAGTGGATAACAAATGAAAAAGCCCGTAAAGATGTTCATGTAAGTCGTGCTTTTTATAGTGCTATAATGACAGGTATAAATACTGTTATTGTAGATAATCCTATGTTGACTTGCCGTCTTGATTCAAAATGTGCAGACGGGAAAACTCATCATCAGCCTGTAAGAATAATTTGTGACAGCCATTTAAGACTGCCTCTTGAATGTAATCTTGTAAAAACTGCGAAAGACATTCCTGTTATTGCTTTATGTCTTGAAAATCTAAATGAAGATGAAAAAGAAAAGAAAGTTGCACTTGAAAAGAATGCTGTAAAAGTTATTCAAGTAAAAAAATCTTTTGATAATCATTTAGATATGGAAGATGTTTTAAAAAAAATAGGAGCAGAGGGGATAGATAGCATTTATGTAGAAAGCGGAGGAAAGCTATCTTCTTCTCTTCTTTTTAATTTCCCTTCAAAAAAGCCTTTAGCAGATGAAATCATTGTATATATTGGTGCAAAAGTTTTTGGTTCAAAAGATGTTTTACATTCTCCTGTATTGGGAAAGGGGATAGATGAAATAAAAGATGCTTTAGATTTAAAGCTTCTGTCTTTAGAGTCTTTTGATTCTGATATAAAAATCAGATATGAAATAAAAAAATAGGGGAACTTTATGTTTACAGGTATTGTTGAAGCTATAGGCATACTTGAAAGTGTATTGCGAAATGGAAATTCAATGCGGCTTTCTATAGCTTGTCCCTTTGCAGCAGAACTTGAAATTGGAGAAAGTGTTGCCGTAAATGGAATATGTCTTACGGTTGCATCTTTTACAGATAAAGTTTTTTCAGCTGATGTTACACCAGAAACTTTTAGAAGAACAGCTCTTGTAAAACTTAATGAGGCTTCATATGTAAATCTTGAAAGGGCTATGAAAGCTGATGGGCGTTTTGGTGGGCATATTGTAACAGGCCATGTAGATGGCTGTGGTAAAATTATAAATTCAGTTAAAGAAGATAATGCTTTTAATGTCACTTTCAAAGTTGATGGAAAACTTTTTCGTTACATTATTGAAAAAGGTTCCGTCGCAATTGATGGAATTAGCCTGACCGTTGCTTCTGTGAAGAAAAATGCTGATTATGGATTATTTTCTGTTTCTGTAATTCCTCATACATGGAATGCTACTGCACTTAAATTAAAGAATTCAGGTGATTTAGTAAATATTGAATGTGACATGATTGGAAAATATAT
>JAILNT010000356.1 GCA_024691265.1 Treponema sp.
CTTTATCCTCTTACAAAAGATTTTCCTAAGCCTCTTTTGAAAATTGGAAAAAAATCTATATTAGACAGGCTTATAGATGATATAGATTCATTTGAAGACATATCTGAACATATAGTAATATCAAATCATAGATTTATAGAACATTTTTCAGAGTGGAAAAAATCAAGAAAGTTTAATCATAAGGTCACAATTCTTGATGATGGTTCTGTCCAGAATGAAAATCGTTTAGGAGCTGTAAAAGATATTGCTTTTGCAATAGAAAAATGTTCTGTAAACGAAGACATTATAGTACTTGCAGGAGATAATATTTTAGATTTTTCCTTAAAGCCTTTTATTGAATATCAAAGAAAAGTAAATACATCTGTAATAATGCGACATTGTGAAAAATCTTTGCAGAAATTACAAAAAACAGGTGTTGTTTCTATTGATGAAAGTGAAAGGGTTCTTGAGATGCAGGAAAAACCAAAAGAGCCAAAGAGTAATTGGGCTGTTCCTCCTTTCTACATATATAGAAAAGAGGATTTAACGAAAATAACTGTTGCTGTAAAAAATAATGAATGTGGCACAGATGCACCTGGAGATTTTATAGCATGGTTTTGTAAAAATAGCCCAGTACATGCATGGCAAATGACAGGTCATCGCCATGATATAGGGGACTTAAAAAGCTATGAAGAAGCCCAAAGTTTAAATATATAGCTAGTCTCGTGAGAACAAGTCTCTTGTATAGAGCTTGTTCTTTATGTCCTTCAATTCTTCAGAAAATCTATTTGCTATAACAATATCGCAAGTATTCTTAAACAAATCAAAGTCATTTATTACAGCATATTTTTCAAAGTTGTCAGATTTCAATGTTGGTTCATATATAACAACTTTTATGCCTTCACCTCTTAAGATTTTCATAACATCTTGAATAGAACTTTGTCTGAAATTATCGCTGTTAGCTTTCATCGTAAGTCTATAAATACCGACAGTTTCAGGATTTTTTGCTAAAATCTGGTGGGCAATAAATTCTTTTCTTGTCTTATTAGAATCGACAATAGACCTTATGAGATTCTGTGGAACATCATTAAAATTTGCAAGAAGCTGCTTAGTATCTTTTGGAAGACAATAACCACCATAACCGAATGACGGATTATTATAAAAATCACCTATTCTAGGGTCTAAGCATATTCCTTCTATAATTTGCTTGGTGTTTAAGCCTTTCATTTCTGCATAAGTATCAAGCTCATTAAAATATGCAACACGAAGAGCAAGATAAGTATTTGCAAAAAGCTTTATAGCTTCAGCTTCTGTACAATTAGGAATTAATACATCTATATCTTTTTTTATTGCACCTTGCTTTAACAAATTAGAAAATTCTATTGCTTTAGCTTTTAATTCTTCATGTCCTTTTGGATAGCTTACAACTATTCTAGAAGGATAAAGATTATCATACAAAGCATGACCTTCTCTAAGAAATTCTGGAGAAAATAAAATATTATCAAGCTTATATTCTCTCTTTATTCTTTCTGTGTATCCAACTGGTATAGTCGATTTTATTACTATGGTAGCTTTAGAATTTGATTTCTTTACAAGTTCTAAAACTTTTTCTACAGAAGATGTATCAAAGAAATTTTTTACAGAATCGTAATTTGTAGGTGTTGATATTATTATAAAATCTGCATCTTTATAAACTGATTCGCCATCACAAGTGGCTTTTAAAGAAAGTGTTTTTTTAGAAAGATATTCTTCTATTTCTTTATCGACAATAGGCGATTTCCTATTATTTATCATGTCGACTTTTTCTTGAATGATATCTACAGCATATACTTCATTATGCTGTGCTAATAATATTGCATTGGAAAGACCTACATAGCCAGTCCCTGCTACTGCAATTTTCATATATACTCCCTTATATATAAGTTTCCATATAAAATGTATTAGAAATAATACTTATATAAAGGGAGTTTGGCTATAAAGGTTTCAAAAAAAAGAATTTTTATTGTTTTAGTCTTGTAATCTTTCAACCATCTTCCAAAGAGCTTCGGCACTGTTAAAATTCTCTGGAATGATTTCTGCCGGTGATATTTCTATATCAAAAGTTTCTTTTAGCTGAGAAATAAGCTGAACAATATCAAATGAATCTAAAATGCCATTGTCTACAAGACCTTTTTCTTCATTAAAATCTACATCCGGCTTTAATTCTGTCAGAATATTCATTAATTCTTTCATGTGTAAAAATCCCCTTAAAATTTTGTGTTAAGTATATAAGTTTCTTCAGACTTTCTCAATAGAGAAACTTCTTCTCCCTTTTTCATAAAAACAAAAGGAAGAGGGTGGCTTAAAAATAGATATATTCCTTCTGTTATTGAATAAGCTCCAATATCAGAAAATACAAGTAAATCATCTATAGCCGGAGATACTAGAGGAAGCTGACGGAGAACGATGTCTGCGGTTGTACAAAGAGAACCTGCAATAGTGTAATTTAACTTCTTATCAGTGCTAGCTTCTTTTTTGTGTATATGACTAACTTTAGGAAGTTTCATACCCATCATTTGACCATAATAGTTTATATGATTTATTCCTCCATCAATTATGCAGTAATGATTTTTATCATCACCTTTTATGTCCATGATTTTTGTAA
>JAILNT010000379.1 GCA_024691265.1 Treponema sp.
AGCATATGATCAGAAAAAAGTTCATTACAAGAAAAAGTATAATCAACATAGCTATGAACTCTATATTCATCATATTTTTCTATTTCTTCCTGACGCTTTTTATAAAATGAATCTTTACATTCTCTTTTGTATCTATCAAGAAGACTATTGAAAGAACTATCTGCCCTTTCATAATCAGTTTTAGCTATATCTGTTTTTCCATATTTTTTTCTAAGAGTTGCTTCTATAAGAGAATGCATAGCCAAAATAAAAAATCCACGATCTGCATCAAAGATTGCCAATATTCTTTTTATGTCATCATCTGTTATCGTAGTAGGCATAGATTCTCCAATAAGATATTAAAAAAACGGGACAGATACTCCCCAGCACCTGTCCCAAAAATATATCCCCTCACACCCTTTAGAAAAAGATGTGCTTATGCACTAATGCATATTAGTAGTGGAATATAAGTGTATCACAAATAAATTTAATTTTCAAACTAACTTTATTAAACACTACTCTTATATATAGGTATAGAAACCATTTAGTAAAATATTATCTACTTCCTTTATCGTAAGGTACACCTTCAGCTTTTGGAGCTCTAGACTTCTTAGAAGTAAAGGCTAATACGATAAGAGAAATAATATATGGCAACATCTTATAGACTTCACCAGAGACAAGATTTACAAGAACATCATATCCCATGTAAACATCTGCTATAGCTCTGAAAAAGCCAAAAAGAAGTGCTGTTAAAGCAATTTTTATAGGTTTCCACTGACCAAAAATCATAACAGCAAGAGCAAGGAATCCGGCTCCGGCTACACCATATATAAAATCCCACTGAGAATTAGCAGCTGTGATATAAATAATACCACCAATTCCACCACAAAATCCAGAAATAAGAACACCGGCATAACGCATTTTATATACATTAATACCAACGCTGTCTGCTGCTTGAGGGTGTTCACCACAAGCCAAAAGACGAAGCCCAAATCTTGTCTTATACATAACAATATAAGCTGCAATAAGAATAAGAACTGTTACAACCATATACCAGTTAAAATCAAGAGCTGGAGTATGGATTAAGAAAACCTGACGGTTATCTATATAATCAAGTATAGCTGAAACATTATCGCCTGCTGAACGAGCATTGTTAAAAGATTTTACAATAACAGTAGCAGCTGCTGTTGCAAGCATATTCATAGCAGTACCTACAAGAGTTTGGTCTGCTTTAAAATTAATGGCAGCAAAAGCAAGTAATAAAGAATAAAGCATACCTGTTAGAGCACTGACAGCAAGAACAAGTAGAATCATCAATAATGGATTAAAGCCTACAGGGAGTGCAAACAACACAAAAGCACCTCCTAAAGCACCCATAACCATTATTCCCTCAAGTCCAAGGTTAATAACACCACTATGCTCTGAATACATACCACCAAGAGCTACTAATATAAGAACAGATGCATAAATCAATGTATATTGAATAAGTAACATTAGTTATCTCCCCTGCTTCCGATTTTAGAAGAAACCTTTGCAATTACAGTCTTAAAGAACAAGACAAATGCACAAGTATAGATAATGATTGACGAAATCAAATCAGCAATCTGTGAATTATAATAATGAGTATCCAAAAGACTTCCACCTAAAGTGATATGCTGAATAAAATAACCTGCAAAAATAGCACCTATAGGATTTAATCCGCCTAAAAATGCAACAGCAATACCTGTAAACCCCATACCAGGAACAGAAGAACTTGTTTTCCAAGGCTGTAAATCTGTAAGGTAATATAAAGAAGCTGCAAGACCTGCTAAAGCACCTGCTATAGCCATAGTTATGATGACATTAGCTTTATCTTTCATACCTGCATATTTAGCAGCATTTTTATTAAGACCAGTAGCACGAAGTTCATAGCCAAATGTTGTTTTATTCAAAACAATCATTATGATAATAGCAATTACAAACATTAAAGGGACTGCAATAGTAACATATTCATTATTATGAAATAATTTACCTAGACCAAGAGTAGGAAGTAAAGACGAAGGAGATACTGTTCTGATTGCAAAAGTTTCAGACTTACTGATATTCATTACAGTTTCACGCTTCATAAGGTCATTTATAAGATAAAGACCTATCCAGTTCATCATAATACAGGCAATAACTTCATTTATATTGCAGAAAGCCTTGAAAAAGCCTGCTATAGCACCCCATGCAGCTGCAGAAATTGTAGCAAGAAGAACACAAGAATACCATGGTAAATGCCATGCCAAAGCAGACCACAAGGAAACCCCAATAGCTATACAATACTGACCACTAACACCTATATTAAAAAGACCTGCTTTATATGCAAACAAAACAGATAAAGCACAAAGGACAAGAGGAACAGTTTTTACAAGTGTTTGTCCAAAATAATATAACTTCATAGGTGTTTTCTTATAATACATGAAGTTTTTCAAAATAGTACTAATAGCTTTTGTTGCATGTTCTGCATTAATTAATGTTAAAATTATATAACCTGCTAAAATACCAATAAGGGCACAAAATATTGCAGATATTATAGATTGAAAACTATTTGAAGATGTAAGGTTCAAAAGGATTTTTTTTAATCCTGTTAAATCTTTATTAGACAACTCTTTATTTGTCATTTTTAGACTCCATAAAATACTGAATTATTGTGCAATAGAATCACGCTTTGCACCGGCCATATAAAGACCAAGTTCTTCTGGTGTAGTTGTCTTAGGATTCAATTCACCTACAATCTCACCTTCATACATAACCAAGATTCTATCACTAAGAGAAAGAACTTCGTCCATTTCATACGAAACAAGGAGAACTGCAGCACCTCTGTCTCTATCAGCAACAATCTGATTATGAATATATTCTATAGCTCCAACATCAAGACCTCTGGTAGGTTGAACAGCAATTAAAAGCTTATGTTCTTTATCAAGCTCACGAGCAATAATAGCTTTCTGCTGATTACCACCTGACATTGCCCTTACAATTGTTTTATTTCCCTGTCCACTTCTAACATCAAATTTTTCTATAAGACCAGAAGCATATTCTGATATTTCACGTTTCCTTATAAAACCATGATTTTCAAACTGGGATTGCCAATAACGCTGCAAAACAATATTTTGTTCAAGATTATAATCAAGAACAAGTCCGTGCTTATGCCTATCTTCAGGAATATGGCTCATTCCAGATTTGCTTCTTTCCCTAATAGATTTTTTAGTAATATCATCATCGGCTAAAAGGATTTTTGCCTGTTCAGGATTTGCGAGTCTTTCAAGACCTGTAAGTCCGTATATAAATTCTGATTGACCGTTTCCATCTATACCAGCGATACAAACAATCTCTCCAGAACGAATCTTTAAGCTTACATTTTTTACAGCAAGATTATCATGAATCTTACTTGCAACACTCATATTTTTAATATCAAGAATAACTTTTCCAGGCTTAGATTCTGCTTTATCAACAGAGAACTTAACATCACGACCAACCATCATATGGCTAAGTTCCTCTTTTGAAGTATTCTTAATATCAACAGTACCAATATAGCGTCCCTTACACAAAACAGAACATCTATCAGCAACAGCCATAATCTCATTAAGTTTATGAGTAATAAATAATATAGACTTTCCTTCTGCTGCAAGATTTTTCATAATCTGCATAAGTTCATTAATTTCTTGAGGAGTAAGAACAGCTGTTGGCTCATCGAAAATTAATATTTCATTATTACGATAAAGCATTTTTAGAATTTCTACACGCTGCTGCATTCCTACTGTTATATCTTCGATTTTTGCATCAGGATCTACTGCAAGGCCATATTTTTTGCTAAGTTCAACAATATTCTTTTTTGCTGTAACTCTATCAACAAAACCTTTCTTCATAGGTTCTGTGCCAAGAATAATATTATCAAGAACTGAAAAAACCTCTACAAGTTTAAAATGCTGATGCACCATTCCAATTCCCAAAGCTGTAGCATCATTAGGGTCATTTATCTTTACAACTTCGCCATTCTTACGAATTTCACCCTCTTCAGGCTGGTACAAACCAAAAAGAACACTCATTAAAGTAGATTTTCCAGCACCATTTTCACCAAGTAAAGCATGAATTTCGCCTCTTTTTAGCTGGAGGGTAATGTTATCGTTTGCAATAATACCAGGGAACCTCTTGGTTATATGCAACATTTCTATAATATAGTCGTCATTCATAGGTAAATATCCTGTAGGTCCTTTAGATAAACTCTGTATCTTTTCGATTATACAACATTATCATAAATATAAGCAAACTTTTTGACATCATTTTTATAAAAAAAGCCGGTCTCCCATATAATGAGATGCCGGCTTCAGAGTTATAATCTATAGATTATTTTATATTAGGATACTGATTAAATTTAATAGTACATGTTGGAGCAACATCGATATTGTCAGAAATCTGTACTTTACCATTGAAAATATCACTTACCAAAGCTTTATAATTATCAACAGTAAAATTCTTCATGCTCCAAGTTTCTGTAGGAAGCTGTACAAAGTTTGAATCAAGCTCTGTAGCTGAAACAAGTCCTAATGAAGAAAGCTTTCCAGAATATTCGCTCCAGTTTCCATGTGTTACAGCTGTAAGAACAGTGTTAACAGTTGCTCCCAATCCCTTCATAGCAGAAGTAAGACACATATTCTCACCATAAGCACTAACCTGTGCTGTCTGGTCTGTATCAACACCTACTAACTTACCATTTGTCTTCTGAAGAGCTTCACAAGCTGATGTCCAAATTCCACCACCACAAGCGAAGATTACTTCTACACCAAGGTTTGCACACCATGTATCCATAGCAGCTGTGATTGTCTGGTCACCGAAGAACTGTCCTCCGTAAACGTATTCAACAGTAACTTCATTTGTAATACCCATTTCTTCAGCAGCCTTGTTAGCACCCTGAACAAATCCATATCCAAAGCGGATAACAGCAGGAACTGCCATACCACCTAAGAATCCTAAGTGCTTATATCCTTCCTTTACAACAGCATAACCTGCCATAAATCCAGGGATTTCCTCTTTATAAACTGCACAGAATACATTAGCAGGAAGCTTCCAGTTTTCCTTTCCTGCAGCTGTTGCAGCACCTGTTAAATCGCCTTCACCAATATCAAGACCTACAAAAGTAACATCAGAATTATCTTCTGCTGTCTTTACAATAGCTTCAGCAAACAAATATCCAGGTAATACGATTACATTGTAATCATCTTGAATAGCAGCATTGATAGAAGCAACACGGTCAGCTGTAGAATCTCCAGCTGGCTTATAATACTTGAATTCAAGCTTGTTTGTATCGCTGAAAAGCTTACATGCCTGATATGTTGTCTGGTTGAAAGACTGGTCTGTAATATCGCCAGAATCTGTAACCATTGCAACACGGTATGTAGTAGCTTCTTTTGACTCTGTTGACTTTGCTGTTTCTTCTTTCTTTCCACAAGAAACAAAAGCCAATCCTGCTAATGCGATAAGCATCGTTTTAATAATAAGTTTCATCATTAAATTACTCCTAGTGATCTTTTATTATAGAATTTTAGCATTTCATAATCACGTTTTTTTCTAAGATATAAATAG
>JAILNT010000405.1 GCA_024691265.1 Treponema sp.
TGTTCTTGTATTGACGGTATTTTATTATACCATGAAATACTGGAATTCGCAGTAATTTTTGCTAAATCTGGCCAAGCATTAAAATCAAGGGAATTATATTTTCCAATATCAATAATATGAGGTAATTCTGTTTCTTTAAAACATAATGCAGCACCAAGCTGTTTTACATTCTCATATTCATAAAATTTTAGGAGTGATACTAAAACATCATCAGGATTTGAATAATTTGAAAGAAGTTTTATATATTGATTAATAAATTTTTTTTCAGCATCAATTTCTATCTGATGAGCCAAAAGAACTTCAGGAATAGTAGGAACTTCACTATCAAAAAGTAAAGACCATAACTCACTTAAAGTTTTTACTGAAAACAATTTAGATACATTAGGTCCTATAAAAGACCTCGCCAGCATACCACTGGCTTTTGCATACACATAAGCAGCAGCTGCAGACTTATCCATTCTATCCTCTCAATAATATCAGTTTATAAAACAAGCAACATAAAAATATAACTTGTAGAAAATAGTAAAATAAAACTAATAAAATTAATTAGTAGCAAACAGAAGAGAGTCTAACAACTTATTAAAAGAAGGAACATCTTTTGTAGAAGCAGATATTTTATTTTTATAAGCCGTATAATCAGCATCATGCTTACTTGTAATTTCAGAGCTTTTTTCTTTATATTCAGATTCAAGCTTATCTATTAAAGCAGCATATTCTTTTTTATAGGCAGCATCAGCACGCGAACGAGCTTCGGCAGTTCTTTTATCAGCTTCAGTCTGTGCGTCAAGCAAAAGAGAAGCTGCCTCATGTTCCAAATCAAGAAGATGCTCTATAACATCAATTTCTTTTTCCGCCATAAAAACTCCTGCATGTTTATCTATTAAAGATTACATATTTACAGATTAATACAAAACCTAATCAATATATAAAATAATTAAGTTCAAAACTATTGATTCAAAGCAGCTTCAAAAGTACAGATTACATCATATACTTCCTGAGCCGAAGTCTTTTCTACAATTGTTTTCGAGAAAGCGGAGTTTTGTAAAACTTCTGAAAGAGTCTTAAGGACTTGAACATGACGCTCCCTATCATCAGGAGCAATAATAAGCATAAAGACAAGATGAACGGGATTGTTATCTAAAGCTTCATAATCGATACCTTTACGGCTTATTCCAATAACACCCTGAATACCCTTTACAGATTTACAAATACCATGAGGTACTGCTATTCCAGGAATAATACCTGTACTCATTTTAGCTTCTCTGTCTAAAAGGGCTTTTAAAGCTTCTTGTCTATCTAACTGAGGCTGGACAGATACTGCCGACTCCACCATCTCTTCAAAAAGCTCATCTTTATCAGTGCTTTCCAAATCAACTATAATAGCTTTAGGAGTAAAAACCTGTCCAAGAATCATTCTTTTCACCTCGCGTTCAATTCCTGTGCTTTTTCGTAAAACAACCTATATAAACTATAATACAAGTTTTGTTATCTACAATCCTATATCAATAAAAGATTAGGATTTTCAAAACACAGGAATCGTTTTTTATATCTAAAAACTATAAACTAGTTAGAGCTATTTTCTCCACCAGTAACATTAGTTTCTGTTTCTGTAACTGTAGATTCTGTTGAAGCAGATTCTGCAGATGTTTCTGATACACTAGCTTCAGAAGAACTTGTTTCAGCAGTTGGAGCTTCTGTCTCATTAGACTTCTGCCAGTAAGGAGTTTCTGACTTTTTATTTTCGCTATCTTCAGATGTTGTAGCTGCATCTGTTGTCTGCAACTGTTTAGCAGCATCTTCCAAGCTAGACTTTGGAGCAGTTCCCTTATGAACAAGTCCAAGAGCAAAAGCGAAAACAAAGAACAAAACTGTCAAAACGCCAGTTGTCTTTATTAAGACATTAGAAGAACGAGAACCAAATGCTGCAGAATTTCCACCTCCGAGCATTCCACCCATTCCGTTGTTATCCTCATCTTGTACAACTACCATAAGAATCAAAAGAACACAAATAATAACAAAAGCTACAAGTAGGATACCACCAACTACACCACCCATTTTATTCTCCATGAGACCAGCTGATATTAGAGCTGGAAAAATCAATTTTGTCTAACAATCATACCCTAATATCCTTTCATAGTCAATAAATATAACACTAACTACATCTAGCATTATATTATGTATCAACTCCCCTTTAAGGGGAATTGATATGTGGTTGATATGGAGTTGTTACGTGATAGAAGAAGGATAGGTCACAACTCCGAACACAACACAATAAAAAAGGACAACAAATGGCGAGTCACCGTTAGACAGATGGGTACTCAACATTTATTGTCCTTCTTCTTGTAAATAAATATAGTACAGATGAAATATTGTGTCAACACTAAAACATATCATCTGTACTATAATATTTCATTATACTTTTCTATAGCTACCAAACTAAAATGTTAGTATTTAAAAATACTAGTATTTAGCTTGTTAGCACTCACAGATAGGAACAAAGGTTTCAGCCTTCAAAGCAGCTCCACCAATAAGACCACCGTCAATATCTGGCTGAGCAAGAAGATCCTTTGCATTAGCAGGCTTCATAGAACCACCATACTGAATTATAACTTCATCAGCAACTTTCTGGTTGTAAAGCTTTGCAATGTATCCACGAATAAACTTATGAATTGCTTCTGCATCTTCTGGAGTTGCAGTTTTACCTGTTCCAATAGCCCAAACAGGTTCATAAGCAATTGTAACATTCTTCATCTGTTCTTCTGTTACACCAGCAAGGTCAGCTGAAAGCTGGAAGGCACAAACCTGTTCAGCTTCACCAGCTTCACGCTCTGCAAGAAGTTCTCCGATACAAAGGTCAACTTCAAGTCCGGCATTCAATGCACGGCGTACCTTCTTATTGATAAGCTCATCGCTTTCACCAATTTCATGACGACGTTCAGAATGTCCCAAAATAACACACTGGCAACCAATATCCTTCAACATTTCTGTTGAAACTTCACCGGTGTGGGCACCATTTGCTGTAGCTGCACAGTCCTGAGCTGCGAGAATGATATTAGAGCCTTTTACAACTTGTGCAACAGCATCAAGATATACAAAAGGTACACCTATCATGAACTTGTTAGTCTTTCCCTTCAAGGCTTCTACAAGGTCTTTTGCAAGCTTTACAGCTTCAGCCTTGTTTGTGTTCATTTTCCAGTTACCAGCAATATAATGTGTTCTAGACATTTAGTCCTCCTAAAAATATGCAACAATACAGCAACTATAGCATAGATTTACTTACTTCGCTATATTTTTTAGCATTAAAACGTCACTTGGCACGAGAATTTGAAGGTAATTTTGTTGTCTTTCCTGCTTTGTAAGCTTCAAGTCTTTCGTCTATTATTTCCTGATAACCTGCAGCAAGATAATCTTTACTAAGTTTTGCATAAAGGTCTTCAAATTCTGAAGGATTACACTTTACAAGCTTTGTAAAATATTCCTGATACAAGCTGAATAATGGTGCATTGTATTCACTTTCAGCTTCGATAGAAACTGCAAATATAGGGTCTGTATAGTTACGACCTTCAGCAGCAGCTTTTTTTGTATCCTGGAATGCATTTATCATATCTTGTGTGAAATCCTGTGGAAGGTTCTGAGGAGCGATAGCTTTTATAGAATCTTCTCCAGTTTTACGAGTTCTTGAAGCTGTTACAATACACCACATATCAACATTGTTATTGTGGTTCATCATTTCAGGCTTACCAGTTCCTTCAAGATTAATCATTACAGGGTAACCATCATTTCCCATTGTGTAATTTATACCTTCAATTCCATACTGAAGCTTGAAAAGAACATCACTCTGGCTCATCCATTCCATATACATCCATGCAGCTTTAAGCTGATCTGCTGTTGCAAAAGAAGAAAATCCTACTATCATTCCAAAAGGATTATCAGCTCTTCCCTGTACAGTTTTTACCAAGTCACCATCAACACTTGCAGTTCCTGAAGCAAGAGCAAGTTCAGCATCTGGATTATTCTTATAGAATGCATTTAGCCAGTCTACATTTGTATTCATGTAGCCGCCGAATGAGAATGTTTTTCCATTTATGAAATCTGTCTGTGCCTGAGAACCATCTAAGTCAAGCTCAAATTCCTTTGAAATATACCCCTTGTTATATTCAAAATTAACTCTTTTCAAATATTTCTTTGTAGGTTCCCATGTAAAACTTGGAGTTCCTAAAGATGAATGCATAGCCCATTCTTCTTCATTTACAGGGAAATTTCTGAAAGAGAAGTTCTGTACATATGGTGAATTTGGAATAGAAAATCCTACTGGTGCCTGGTCTGTTAAACCTGCTGCTATGATTTTATCAAGTGCATCGCAATATTCTGTATAATTTGCTGGTGCATGGTCATAACCAACTTTTCTAAGCCAGTCCATACGAACAAAAGTCCAGAAAGAATAACCAGAATTATAAAAAGGACGTTCAGAAAGAACAAAATAATCTTCTCCGTTTACTTTTGTATAATCCAGCTGATTATTATCTACCATCTTTTTATAATAAGTTGGAGCTATATGCTTAAAAGCTTCCAAGTCAATAACCTGCATAGCTCCGTCATTTGCCCACTGTGTTACTTTAGGATAGTCATATTCCATCAAAATTGTAGGAGTATCCTTAGCAGCAATAAGCATTGAATATTTTGTCATTACATCTGTTCTAGGAATTGCAATGTATTTTACTTCAATATTATACTTGTCACCAAATTCCTTTTGAACCCACTGTGTCCAGTAATTATTATCAACAGCAGGATATCCAGACTTTCCTCTATCGTATACAGGAACTGTAATAGTTACCTTTTCATCAAAAGCTTTCCAGCCTTCAATTCCCTCTGCACCAGTTAAATCAAATTTAGCTTTAGAATCATCCGCCTTTTTAGTATCGCCACAAGATGTTAACAATCCAGTTAATACAAGAGCAGACGCAAACAAAGCACCAAACATTGTTTTCTTCATTTTATATCTCCCAATATTGATATACTAAATAATTTTTTATCAGCCTTTTACAGCTCCAACCATTACACCACGAACAAAATATTTTTGTACAAATGGATAAATACATATAATAGGCAAAGTTGCAAACATAACTGCTGCTGCCTGTAAAACTTCTGGAGTTGTATCCGCTGCAGCAGCTTCAGATATTGAAACAGAAGAATCTGCAGAAGTAAGAACCATAAGGCTCAATAAATATTGAATAATATGCTTTCCCTTTGTGATTATGTAATATTTACTATCTTGAAAAGAATTCCATCTACCAACTGCAAGGAATAATGCAATGGTTGCAAGAATAGGTTTTGAAAGAGGAAGTACAATCTGTAACAAAATCTGTATATTGCTAGCTCCATCAAGATATGCTGATTCTTCAAGAGAATCTGGAATGCTGTTTTGAAAGAAATTCTTCATAATAAGGAAATTAAAAGGAGCAAATATCAAAGGAAGTATTAAAACCCACATATTATCCAAAAGATGAAGATTAGTCATAAGAAGATATTCTGGAATTAAACCGGCTCCAAAATACATTGTAAACATTATAATAAATGTTAAAACCGTTCTTCCACGAAGTCTTTTTCTTGATAGAGGATATGCTGCCATAACTGTAGTTGAAAGTCCTAAAATTGTAAAAAGACCGGTAACTAAAACAGAATAAAGCATAGAATGAACAAGCTGTCCATCACTGAATATAAGTCTATAAGCTTCAAGTGTAAATTCTTTTGGTAAAAGATATACTTGTTTTGCAAGAACCATATTATTACTACTTATAGATTTTGAAAAAAGATGTAAAAATGGAACAATACAAGAAAGACAAAGAATAGTTATTATTATTACTATCAATGCGTCAATTATACGATTACTGAGCCTTCTAGATTCTGCAGAGCAACCTATGACAGCACTATTTTTTTCAGCCATGTCAAAAACTCCTTTTTTTTGATTAAAAATCAGAATAATAATTTTTTAGATAAGACCATCTTCTCCAAGTTTTTTTGCAACTCTATCTGTTACAAAAACAAGAAGTAAACCTACAAGGGATTGGAACAAACCTACACATGTTGCACGAGAGAAGTTTCCGCCTGCAAGACCTTTTTCATATATGTATATCGCAAGCTGATATTGAAAGTCTTTTACATTTACATTTCCCATAGCATAAAGCCTTTCATAGCTTGAACCCATTACCCTTCCTAGCTGCATAATGAGCATGACAACTACAGTACTACGGATTCCAGGTAAAGTTATATGCCAGAGTCGTTGCCAGCGATTAGCACCATCAATCATAGCAGCTTCATAAAGTTCATTATTAATTCCTGTCATTGCTGCAAGGTAAATAATAGAACCCCAGCCCATACTTTGCCAAACTCCAAGCAAAAGATATGTTACTGCCCAATGATATTTTTCTGTAAGAAAAGGAATGCCTTTTTGAATCATTCCGTTATTCATTAAAAGATTATTTACAAGACCTGTTTCGGTTCTGAAAAGAGTAAGGGCAACACTTGATACAATAACCCATGATAAAAAATGTGGAAGATAAAGAATTGTCTGACTTAATTTCTTAAACACAAAAAAACGAATTTCGTTTAACATAAGGGCAAGAATTATTGGCATAGGAAAACCAACAATCAAATCAAGAAAATTAAAAACAAGAGAATTCTTTAAAGCCCTTAAAAAATCTTTATCCTTGAAAACTTTTACGAAATTTGCAAAACCTACCCACTCTGAACCAGCATAACCTTTTGCAGGTTTGTAGTTCATAAAAGCCATTCTAAGTCCTGGATAAGCTGCATACTTAAAAACAATAACAAGTACTATTGGAATAAGCAAAAGCAGATAAAGTTGCCAGTCTCTTCTAAATGCTGTTTTCCAGCTTTTTTTTATTGAAGCCAATTTATAACTCCTCTTACAATTTATTTCTTATACAATGCTAAGCTATGAATTCAGATTTGTAAAAAGATTTTTTTCAATTTTTTAGCATAAAGACTTCAAAACTAGTAAAAAAACGTCATTAAAGCCATTACTGCATATTCTTACATATATTGACATTGTATTACTTATGATACTGTTAATCCCTTGACCGCACAAAAGAGAGTCGATATACTGTCGTTAATTTCATTTAACAGGGGTTTGAATAATGCCGTATTCTGAACCAACGAATCTTGCAGTTATCGCATGTCCTGGTGGTGCATCCTTCGCATCTGAAGTAATCACACACCTACGCCACATGTACAAGCATCGCTTTTCTTTAAAAAGTGACGTCATTTCAAAGCGCTACGGGCTAGAAAAAGACCAGCTTGTACAGCAGATGAATCTGGACAACGATCTGAGGACGTCTGATTTGTGCATTCATGGACCAATTGACAAATATCGTCCACCAGTCTTTGAAATAAAGACTAGATTTACATATTTTGCCAATGGTGAGTTCAAAGCTGAATTGCTTGAAAGTGTAAGGGGAAAAGATGTTTTCATTTTCCAAGATGTTGAAAACCATGAACCATTAGCTCTCAATGATGGAATGACAACACAGGTATTGTCTGTAAACGACCATGTAATGACCTTGCTTGTTACAATCGATGCAGTCCGTCAGGCAGGAGCAAAGCAGATTACTCTTGTAGTTCCAGCTTATCCTTATAGCCGTCAGCACAAAAAGAAGACTCGTGAGGGTCTTACGGCAAGCCTTCTTGGCCATTTCTATGAGTTTATGGGTGTAACAAGACTCATTACTCTTGATATTCATAGCCGTGAAATTGTAAACGCATTTAATACAACTCATCTTGAAAATCTTCATGCTTCATATCAAATAATTCGTGAACTTGCAAAGATAGTTAACCTACAGGGAGAAAACAAAGAAGACCTTGTTGTTGTATCTCCTGATACAGGTGCTATTGACCGTAATAAATTTTATGCAACAGGTTTGAAAGTACCACTTGCAATGATTTACAAGGAAAGAGACTATTCTATCGTTACTCAAGATGCAAAAAATACTAATATAAAGAGTGTTAAACTTCTTGGTGATGTTCATGGAAAGGTTGCCTTCCTTGCTGATGATATGCTTGGTACAGGTGGAACACTTTTGAAGGCTATGGGATTCTTGCATGAACAGGGAGCTACAAAAGTTATTGCTGCAATAAGTCTCCCATTCTTTACAGGTAATGCTATAGAACAGTTTGATAAAGCTTATGCAGATGGTTTGTTCTACCGCATTATTGGTACAAACGCAGTTTACCATGAAGAACTTTGTAAGAAGGAATGGTACATAAGTACAAATGTAAGCGGTCTTTTCGCTAACGTTATTACAAGATTGCATCATGACCAGTCTTTGAGTGACCTGCTTGAAAACAGAGATATCATTGACAAGATGATTAAGAAAGAAAAGAAAGACGAACAGCAACAGGATAAACAGTAATCTGTAAGTCTTTTTATAAGAAAGCCTCTATTTTTGATAGTGAAATTCACTTTTCAAGATATAGAGGCTTTTTTTTTATTTTAGCATGTCTTTTTTCCATTAATAATAGAACATGAAGAAGCTAAATCTGCACTAGAAACAGCTCCTTCTGGTAAAAAACTCTCCCAGTCGAAAGTATAATTTTTTACTCTATTCTCGTCTGTTTCTTCATATAAAAGTGGTATACCTATTCCGTTTTTCTCTTTTACCTCATTAAAAATAGCTTCACTATCTCTTATTTTGAGAAATTCTTTTAAGTACTGTAAAGATGCAGATATATCGCGGTATTCGTAAGACACATTATTTGCATCAAAGCTTTTTTTGCAAGCAACACAATCTTTACAAAGGGGTGTTCCATATACAATTATCATTTTTTCAAGTCCTTTAATACTGCTTTTGTTTCATAAGCAAGAGAGTACAAATCATTAAAAAGCATTTGATTTTTTGATGCACAATCTGCAAACAAATTAACAGTTTTGCTATTGATATCTTCAGAAACCTGAACGTTCTGAATTATTTTATTTATATTCTGCACATTATCAGAGATATTGGAACTGATTTTTTCAACATTTGAATTGTTTTCAGAATTAATTTTTCTTACTTTATCAAATTTTGCTAAGGTTTGGTCTGCTTCATCTGTGAGCCCCGCAAGAGAGGTTGCATTTTGTCTAGTGGCATCTTCAAGATTTGAAATAGAATCTCTTAATTTATTTACATTTTCACGAATTTTATCAGAAGTACCGCCTGTTCCTGCAGAAAGTCTTTTTACTTCATTTGCTATAATTCTAAAGCCAGCTCCAGCTTTTCCTGCATGAGCCGCTTCTATAGAAGCATTGAATGACAATAATTTTGTCTGTTCTGAAAAATTTTGAATATCATCAACAAGTTTAGTGATATTTTTAGTCTGTTCAATTAAAGATTTAAATTGTGTCACATATTTTTTGTGTTCATTTTCTATACGGGCAACAGAATTCCTTAATTCTGTTATAGCTTCATAAATCTTGTTTAATCTTTCAATATTGTGGGAAGCTTTTTCTGCAATTTCTTTCGTACTATCAACCATTTTATTTGAAGATGAAACAAGCTCTCCAAGCATTTCCTTTTGCTTTTCTGTAGTATTTGCCTGCTTTTCTCTGCTTGAAAGATATGTTCCTAAAAAGTCACTTCCGATAGCATCTTTACTAAGATAGTCTATTAATGTACTTATAGAATCTATTCCACATTTTACAAGGTCTAAATCTTCCATAAATAAACTCCTTTTTTTACTCTTTATTTCCAATAGTTAAAGTTACAAGTGTTTGATTACAGTGAATTCTTCCTATTTGTTCCCCATAACATGAAAAACCACAGAAAGAAGGAAAAACATTGTTGTATTTTTGTATTATTTCCCGACTTATTCCCATTCTTTCAAAAGCAAGCGTTCTTGTAATACAAGTCATAAGAAGTACAAATTTTGGACGGGCTACAAGCTCTTTTATTCCATTACAAGTTTCATCTGCTTTTTTCAGAGGGTCACCTATATGCATTAACTCTATAGTTGAGTTTGGCACTATTCTTGCAAACAAAGTTATTTTTCTGTCTGGAGTAAAACCTGCAAGGGCTGCAATATGAAAAGAACCATTCAAATATCTTCCAAAAGGATTTTCAAATGTCATTCCTTCCGCAGTTTTTTCATCTACACCAAGAAGACGAGCATATACAGATTTAGGGCTTTCATTATTAAGCTTTGAAATTGTTCTTGTTACAGGGTTAGACTCTGTTACAAAAACAGACTTTCCCGTAGGATTAAAAATATCTTCCTGCCTAATATCAAATTTACATGCTGTTTTTACAAATAAGAATACAGCTCCATCTTGTGTTGTTTTTCCATTATAGCTTACATAAGTTTTTGCAACATTTCCGGTATAACCTGCAGTACCTCCGGCAAGTGGGAAATCATCATTTTTTATTACAGAATAAAATGTTGTTAAAATAGTTTCTTCTGCATTGAATACTCCATTTATAAATGCAAGAGCAAAAGCATTTTTATGAGAATTAGCATCTGCACATCTTATTCCACAATCTTGTAAAGCAGCTTTTATATTATCGATTGAAGCAACAGGATATTTACTGCCATGTTCAACAAGAACTCCCTTTAATCTCGTGTTTTCATCAGCAGAAAAACACATAGTTGTTAGAACTATAGAATCAGATGCAAAACCTGCTGGCGATATTTCTCCTGCTGTCGAAGTTCCTATAACTTCACTTTCTGGAAATTGTTCCTTCAAGCTTTTAGACAAAAGCTCAAAATCGTAAGAAATAGAAGCCATAAATATTACAGCCTGATATTCATTTCTTCCCTTTCTTAATTTTCCACACAATTCTTTTACAGCTTCTTCTATATCAACTTTCTTAGAAGATACAACCTCTTGTTCCATACACGCTCCTTTTTTATAATTTTGAAAAACTTTATAAAAATAAAAG
>JAILNT010000407.1 GCA_024691265.1 Treponema sp.
TATGGAAACAAAAGAGTTAAGTGCTTCTATAGCTAATTTTGCAAGAGCACAGGTTTCAAATGCTTATAGCAGTGTAAATGAATTTCTTAAGACTCCTGAAACTATAGTAAATGATGTTACTCATTTTATCAGAAGCCATAATGAAGATGATGCAACTGGTGGAAGAGAAGCGTTTGAAGCATGGCTTGAAGATATAATGAATGAGCCAAAAAACAGCCATTTTTCAGAATTATATTTTTCTGGTGCAGTTCCTGTAAAAAATGGAGGTTTTTTCTATTCTAATGACCATTGGAATCCTCCTGCTGATTATGACCAGACTACAAGAGCTTGGTTCAAAGCTGGAAAAAGTGCAAAGACTTTCGATTTATCAGATCCCTTTGTTGATATGGTTACAAAACAAACTGTAGCTACTCTTGCCCAGGGAGTTTCAAAAAACGGAGAATTTCTTGGCGTTATAGGTATTGATATAAAGCTTGGTAAGCTTTCTGATATTATTGCACAGAATAAGATTACCAAAACAGGTATCTCCTTTTTGCTTGATAGTAATGGTAATTATATAACTAATCCTGATGCTACAAAAATAGCAGTAAAGAATGTTTTGGATGATTATAAGGATTTTGCTTCTGTTAAAGATAAAATCACCATTGATGATGCATTCTTTACTCCAAATGCGGGAAATGGTTTTTATGTAGGTGCAAGAAAGATTTCCAATGAAAGTAACTGGATGTTTGTTACTGTAGGACCTACAAAAGAATTACTCATGTCTGTTTATAAGAATATCAATTCGATTTTGATGATTGCAATTATTATTCTTTTAATCGCAATTGTAATTGCAATTATGACGGCAAGAGCTATCATAAAACCGGTTCTTATAGTTGATAAAGCTATAAATGACATTGCAAGTGGTAATGCTGACCTTACTAACAGAATTAATATTAAGACAAAAGATGAAATCGGAAGTCTTGTAAACGGTTTCAATAGGTTTGTTGAAAAGCTACAAGAAATTGTTACTCAGATAAAAAGTTCAAAAGAAAATCTTGCTGTTGTAAAAACAGGACTTCAAGAGCGTGTTGAAGATACATCTAATTCTATTTCTGCAATTCTTGGAAATATAAATAATGTATCTACTCAAGTTGACGGGCAGTCAAAAGTCGTTATGCAGACGTCTACCGCTGTTACAGAGATTGCTCATAATATTGAGAGTCTTGAAAGAATGATTGATACTCAATCGAGTGGAGTAACTCAAGCTAGTGCTGCTGTTGAAGAAATGATTGGAAACATAAGCTCTGTTAACCAGTCAGTTACAAAGATGGCAGAATCTTTTGAAACTCTTGCACATAATGCACAAGACGGTTTGGAAAAGCAAAAGACTGTTTCTGAACAGATTAATGAAGTTGCAAATCAATCTTTAACTCTTCAAGATGCAAATAAAACAATTGCAGACGTTGCAAATCAAACAAGTTTGCTTGCTATGAATGCCGCTATTGAAGCAGCTCACGCTGGAGAAGCAGGACAAGGTTTCTCTGTTGTTGCTGATGAAATTAGAAAACTTTCTGAAAATTCTGCTCTACAGTCAAAGAGAATTGGTGCTGAGCTTAAGAAGATTCAAACAACGATTCAATCTGTTGTTGCTTCTACCACAGAAAGCAGAGATAATTTTAATGCTGTTAGTAACAAGATTATTGATACAGATGAACTTGTAAGACAGATTAAAGCTGCTATGGAAGAACAGAACGAAGGTTCTAAGCAGATTATTTCAGCCCTCAAGCTAATGAATGACAGTACCCAGGAAGTAAGTTCTGCTTCAAAAGAAATGGAAGAAGGAAATAGACTTATAATTGCTGAAATAAATAATCTTCAAGAGGCAACAGACAGCATAAAAGACAGTATGAATGATATGGAAGCCGGTGCTCAAGAAATTGGCGGTACGGGCAAAGCTCTTCTTAGTATGTCTAGCCAGGTTAATGATAGTATAAATAAAATTGGAAATGAAATTGATAAATTCAATTCATAACTTCTTTTATACTGTTATAAGCAATTAATTAAGATAATATTCCGATATTTTTTTATTTCCTATAAAATAAAAGGAAGTAATTTAATATATCGGAATATTTTTTTTCC
>JAILNT010000408.1 GCA_024691265.1 Treponema sp.
AAGATATTTCAACTAACAATTTTTTTGCCTTTCAATTAGATATGTCAGATTTTTTTTCAATAAGAACTGATATAACACTAAAAACAGCAAACATATTTGAAGATTCAATTGGAAAAGATATAGATTCCACACTTATAATAAATGAACTTTCAGCTTTTTATCATAACGGAAATAATTTTCTATCAGTATTTGCAGGAACATTCGAACCATTTGGCTCGGATATATTTTTACAAAGACATTTTGGTATAAACAAGATTTCTTCCTATATAACAGAAAACTTTAGCTCTCTAAACAATCCTTATATATACAAATATGAAGATATAGGAGCTTCTTACACTTATAAAACTAAAAGTCTTGCAACAAGTATTTACATATATAAATATTCAGACACAGTAGAAGAAACAGTAGAAAACGATGATGGCACAGAAGAAACAGAAGAAACAAAAAGAAATATCTTAAATACAGACCTTAGATTCACAGGTGTATTTAATTACTTTACATTTGATACATCGTTTGGATTATATGTTCCTTTCGAAAATGCAGCAGATGAAGAGGACGATGCAATCTTCGCAATAAAGGAAATAGGTTTTCATGGCGGACTTGAATTTCTTCTTGGCTCACCTGAAACAATATCCATTTTTACACAAGCAGGTCTAACTAATATAAGCTACAGTCCAAGTGACGGCTTCGGCATAGCAGATGATGCTATATACCTTTTATTTGAACCTCGATTCTATGATAGTAATTGTACAGTTGCATTTACCTTATATGGACTTAATGATAAAGTTATAGAAAATTCCATTTTCTTAACAGATGCAGTAGGTTTCAGCACAAGTATAGTAAAAAGCAATATAATAACAAAATCAGCTGCCATCGATTTAGGTACAGTCTTTGCAGGTTCTATACCTGGCATCTATCTTAAAACCATAGGTGACTTTAGTGATTATAGTTCTTATTCAAACTTTATATTTACAACCTTTAGCCATATAAAAACTAAATCTGGCATATTTACAATAGCTGCAAACATTGTTCCTACTGCAATTTAGAGAGATGATGCTACATTAGCTTATTTCAGATTTATATTAGGCTACAAAACAAAGATATAAAAAAAAAGCTAGCAGATTATAAAATGCAAAAAAGCACATCTCTGCTAGCTTTTCAAAAGTTACAAAAACTTATATTTTAAGATTTGCAAGTCTTTTACAGGCTTCTTCAACATCTGCTCTATGTCCGAAAGAGCTAAAGCGAACAAAACTCTCTCCTGCAGGTCCAAAACCAGAACCTGGAGTTGTAACAACATGACACTGATCAAGAATAGCGTCAAAAATATCCCAGCTCTTTTTTCCAGGAAAACGAACCCAAAGATAAGGAGCATTACCATCAGAATAAACTTCTACACCGGCATTCTTGAAAGAATCTGCTGTTAAAACAGACTTTATCAAACGGGCATTTTCAAGATAGTAGTCTACAAGACCTTTCATCTCTTTCAAGCCTTCATCATCAAGAGCTGCCAATCCTCCAGCCTGGGCAATATTAGATGCACCATTGAACAAAGTTGTCATAACACGGTTCCAGTCATTTTTAACAGGAGTTCCGTCTTCATAAACAAGTTCACTAGGTACGATTGACCACCCCAAACGAACACCTGTGAATCCAGCCGGTTTAGAGAATGAATTTACTTCAATAGCACAGGTACGGCTACCTTCAATCTCAAAAATAGTTTTAGGAAGCTTATCATCACGAATAAAACAAAAATAAGCTGCATCAAAAATAATAATACAACCATTCTTATTCGCATAATCAACCAAACTCTTTAACTGTTCACGACTAGCAACAGCACCAGTAGGATTATTTGGAGAACAAAAATAAATAAGACTATTAGCCTTTATTTTAGATAAGTCAGGGAAAAAATTATTTTCAGGGCTACAGCTCATATAAGTAATGCCATTGTAACCATTTCCATTATTAGCACCTGCAGCACCATATACAACAGAGCCATCTACATATACAGGATATGCAGGGTCTTGAACTGCAACATTTACATCACGACCAAATAAAGTTTGAATTCTTCCAATATCACATTTTGCACCATCAGAAATAAAAACTTCATCAGCCCTTACTATATCTTTATAGAAAACACTAGCAATTTTTTCACGAAGTGCAGTATTTCCCTGCTCATCACCATAGCCAGAATATCCTTCTTTTGTACCGAGTGATAAAGCATAATCCGACATAGCTTTTGCAATATGCGGGGTTAAAGGTTCTGTAGTGTTACCGATTCCAAGACTGATTATCTTTGCATCAGGATGGGCGGCAGCATACTCTCTTCTTCTCTTAGCAATCTCAGGAAACAAATATCCTGCAGTTAAATTAGAAAAACCAGTGTTTCTTTTAATCATAATAAAAGAATTGTATTATAATCACGTCTTTTATACAATTATTTTATTCATGTTTTTATCTCAAAAATGCATATTTATACACTTTTAACAAGCAAAAATAAAATAATAATATATAAACTAAAAATTTTAATCATAGTTTATTTTATGATAAAATTATATTATGCTTAAAAGCCCAATATTCAAAAACCTTTTTATCCTCTCCCTTTAATTTATCATTATTTTTTCCAAGATATTGATTTGCAATATTACCAACTACTTCTATACACATTCTCATTTCTTTGTCTTTTACAGCATAAACAATTAATGATTCTTTTGAAAGAACATAAGAGCCATAGCTTGCAACACAATTATGCATTTTGTCACCAACAGTCCTAAGTTCATCTACACCTTTTGGAAGCAAAAATTTATAACCATGTATATTATCTTTAAGCTTTAATTCCTCATCAGAATATTTGAACGGAATATTTTCTTCTTTTATAGAATTAGAAAATTTGGAAAGAATATCATGAGTATATTTAGAAAAACCATTCTTAAAAATTGATTTTTTTAATTCTTCACCCAAATAGTCATAATAAAGCATAAACATATTAACACAGTCATAAAAATAATAATTATTACGTAAAATAATATGCATTGCAGCTAATTCACCACGAGCAGCAATAACTTTACTAACAAAAAAGTCAAAGCCATGGTTATCTTTAGCCTCATACAAAATATTTAAATTATTTAAAAGTTTATTAATTATGTTAAAATCCCTAAAACCCACAGTTAAAAGTTTTTTATAAAAAAATAAAATATCAGGATTTTTCATATAAAGTTTACGAATAAATCTGACATTTTTTATATTATACTTTTTACAAAATTCCTTAAAAATCTCAGGATTTTTCCTATTAACTTTTATATTAAGTAAATTAAATTTAGAAAGCAGTCTGTAAAGATTAGGTTCAAAAGGATATGTTACAAGTGAATAAATAAGCATCTCATTAGACTGGCAGGTATTAAAGGATAATTGTTTTCCAGCCCAAAGATTACGCATGATAAGTACTTTTTCTTTAATAAAATTGAACACCTCCTTGGGCATTTCATTCTTTTTTAACTCAAAATCATTATAACCTTGCCTGCAAATAATTTTTACACCTGAGTTAAAATCACAAAAAAGCTTTGTTTTTATATAAAAATTTACATCAGAAAAATCTTCATATTCAAAAGCATCTTCGTTAACATTATAAACAGAAATGGTAAAAGATTTTTTTGTCCAATTTAATTCAATAGAAAAAGCAAATGTTTTCTTTTTAACACCATTTTCATCATAAGTAAATTTTTCTGCCTTAGCAGCTTTTTCCATATATTCAGCAGATTTTATTTTATTTTCAAAATCTTCCGCAGAAAAATTCAAAATTTCAAAATCAGATTTTCTCTCAATTTTAGATAAATCAAATATTTTTATATTTCCATTTTCGTAAATATTTTCTAATTTACATCCTTCAACAACTTCAACAGCAGGAATATTTTTCAAATCATTAACATTTCCATTAAAAGGAATCCATTTTTTATCTCTCAATTCGAATAAATCTTTAGTAAAAGCATTAGTCTTAAAAAATACTAATTTTTTTTCAAAATCTTCATAACTGCATTCATTAAAACTTCCAGAAGCAAACTGCCTAAAAAAAAGATGCTTTTCAACATTATCACCAGTCATTTCAAACTGATTGAAATATTTTCTTAAAAAAGGATTCTCATCTAAAAAAGATTTTTCGTCTCCAGCTTCATAACTGTAAACTTTATTTATTTCTTCTGCTGGTACAAAATTCGAATAATTATTATCTTCCTGATTATTGTTTTTCTTATTAAAGAAATTAGAAAGCTTTTCAAAAAATGACATATATACTATTTCCTTTCAATAAACAAGGTCAGAAGAAGTCTCTTTATAAAAAAAAATTTCACCAGCATCCTTAAGTCTTCTAATTATGTTTGAAATATTATTACGAGCTTCAACAACAGATTGCTTAGGTATAGGTCCCATATACTCAATATCTTCTTGTAACATAGAAGAAGCTCTATGTGACATATTTCTAAAAATCTTATCACAAACAACAGGATCCATTCCTTTCAAAGCTTTCGCAAGTTCTTGAGCATCAATTTCTCTCAAAACTTTTTGCACTGCTCTATCATCAAGAAAAACAATATCTTCAAATACACATGATAATTTATTTATAATCATTGAAAATATAGGATTAACATTATAGATAGCCTTTAAGTAATAAGAAATGTCATAGCTTTTATTGTTAGACATTAAAAGATTCCTAATTTTTTCAAACTCATTAAACTCCTGAAATCTAAGGGCATGAGCTGTTTCACTCAAAACATTTTTATCAAGGCAATTAACAGATTTTTTTTCTTCAGCAGAAATAATTTCAACTAACTTATCCGTAAATTTCTCACCATATTTTTCATTAAGAACGGTAAGTTCTTTTTCTCTTTTTTCCTTAGGCAAATATAATAAACAATAAGCCAAAGACTTTAAAAAACCATCAGAAATATAATCTGTAAAAGATTTGTACATTAAATTTTCAAAATTAGAAAAATCTTTTAATAAATCTGCATCAACATTTTCAGATAAATCAGCTTCCATTTCAACGCACCATCCTCAAAACTAATAATAAAAATTATAATGGCTAAAAACAAAAAAAAAGGTTTTCAGAATATAAAATTCCGAAAACCTTTAAAGCTATATCAAATATCTAAAATGAGCTTTCAAATTAGAACTGACATCTTACACTAGCTTCAACAAAAGCTTTATCATGACCTGTAGTATTATCAGCTGTGAAGTTATAGAACTCACCGTTTTCATTATTGCTGTATACATAGCCACCAGTTAATGCTAAATAGAAGCCTTCATGAATATTGTATTCAACTTTTGGCTGAATTACAAATTCTTTGTTTTCAATTCCCCAAATACCAGTACACTCAACCTTGAGTTTCTCATATAAGAAATTGTCGCTAAGATTGATAACAAGCTTGTTATGGCAATATTTGTCATCACTATTGTAATCAGCATCAAGAGCATTCTCTATCTCACCGTTCTTTAATACATAAGTACCTGTTTCCTGAACATTCAAGTTCATATTGTGGATAGGAAGATTGATATCAAAACCTGCAACCCAGGCAAGACTGTTATTCTTTACATAAGGGTCATCACCTGCAACGTCATCAGTTAAGTTATAAGCAAATTCAGCTCTTGTATTAAACAACCAGAAAACACGGGCAGCCTCAAGTCCGAATACCTGTAATCTGTCATAATCAAGGAATTTATCACTATCGCTTGTACTTTCCCCTGCAAGAACCTTAGCAAGATATGTATTCATCTTACCATAATTTACTGTTGGCTGCTTATAGTGACCATAATAGTAGCTTGCACCAAGGTCTGTCGAACCAACTGTTCCTGTTATACGAAGACCTGCCTGAGCATATTCTATTGTATTTGTATCAGGATATAAGCTTGATGAATCTGAAGAAATAGAAGATGCTGCCATCAATGCAGTTGTATAATTAGTATTTGCAGCTGTCAAATAAGCAGAAACGGCATCTTCAAGTGTAGCAAAAATAGTTGCGGTACTTGTTGCATCAAGACCATACTTTACCAAAGTAGATGCATTTTCTGTTATAAGTGCAGTTAAAGCTGTACCAGCCTCAGTATCATTTGCAGAATACTCTGCACTTAATGTAGAAATTTCTGCTGCAAGAAGTCTTGCATTTTCAAGATCTTCAACATAACTAGAAAGAATACTAGTTACTGAATTTGTTACTGTATCTGTCAGAGCAGAAAGTGTGGCTGGAACCCACTGACCACTTGAAGCAAAACGGTCTGCTGTCATCATAGGTGTGAAGACAGCCTGAATACGCAAAGAAGAATCTGATGGAACGTTATATGATACAGATACCATAGGTTCTCCAATACGGCGTTCAAGGTAATCTGGGAAAATAAAATCTGTATAATCGTTAGCATTGAAGTTATCAAGAACATGGAGCTTATCACCTTTACCCCATACCATCTTCATTTTACCAGCTTCAAGCACCCAGTTTCCAAGATAAGAACGAGCATAAACTTCATCAAGAATATCTTCTGGATGTTCTTTAATTGTATTCTGGTCAAATTTTAGAACAGCCTTCAAAGTGGTGTTTTCACCTTGATATTCCATATCTGCCTTTAGATAAGAACCATTGTCAACTACAGAATCCTGAACTGCAATCTTATCAGATGTTTCATCATCATTATCATAACCATTAGTATTGATATAAGCTCTAGCACTAGCTCCTGTCTTGAGCCCCACAGACAAAGCTGGGTCAGAAGAAGAATAATCATCGAAACTATCAAAGCTATCAGAACCGTCAGATGAAAAATCAGATGAATAGCTGTCATCTGAAGAAGTTGAAGTATCAACAGCTGATACTTCCTGAGCATAAGAAGCGGATGCAACAAGAGCAGCTGCAACACCTACAAACATTTTCTTACTGATTTTCATTGTAACCTATCACTCCCTTAAAACACTTTAAATAATAAAGGTGGTATTGTCTACCACCCTTATTGAGCTATACTCGATATTTTAATACAGAATTATAATTTGTCAGATATTTTCTGCTATTACTTATTTTCCATTCTTAAGGAAAGACTGTGAAAAATACTTAGCAGGAACACCAGCATCTAATTCAAGTTTACCCATAATCATTCTTGTTTTATGATTTTTCTGAACATTATGAAGTAAAGTTGAAACAGGGATATCATAAGTTTTACCTGTCTTACCTGTTTTCTTTTCAAGTTTTTCTACAGTAAGAACTTTTACCAATTCGCCTTTCTTATCATACATTTCAGCATAAACTGGAACATTTGTTGCTTTATCAATCCACTGAATACGATATGAATACTGAGAATCCTTAGCCTTTGAAGGAATTGGAGTAGACTTTACTTTGTAACAAGTATAACCATTCTTACTCTCGCTTTCAGCCAAAAGTTCATGACTATCATCATCAAGTTCACGGGTACTCATATCATCGTATGTAGCATCACTACCCATGAATGAATCTCCTCCATTACTTGCAGCAAGCTTACGAGGGTCTCCTCCAAGACTTGGCATATAAATCCATTTATCATCATCAGAGCCTTCAACTTCTTTCTGCATATATCTTGTATTCTTTACAGAAGCTGGAGCCTGGAAAACCATTGTAATAGTTTCAAGACCATTTACACTCTTTCCAAATTCTTCAATAGCTCTTCTTTCTGTAGATTCTTCACCTGTTTTTTTATTAACAGTAATCAAATCCATATAAACTACAGCATGGGTTGTATCAGGTTCTGCAACATCAAGAGCCATTTTTACAACTGTACGTCCATCAATTGCGAATGCAGCAGTTCCAACCATTAATGCAGCACAAGCAGAAATAATCTTTGTAATTTTCATAAAATGTAACTCCTTATCTAAGTAGATTTATTTATTGCCCTTTTCGAGCTTTTCAATTTTTTCTTTATTACTGTCAACATCAATTGTAGAAGCAGTAGCAGCACCAGCAGGCATAGACTGAGGTTTATTCTTACCACGCATAAATCTTGGATCTGTAAGATTTAATACACCAGGAATAATAGTCATAGCCATTGCAGAGCTTGTGAACATAACTACAGCAATCAAAAGACCTATATATCTTAAGATAACGAAGTATGACAAGCACAATACAAGGAAGCCCAAACCTACAGCTATTGCATTTGTAACAATACCACTGCCACTTTTTCTGAATGTCCCAATAGTTACAGTACGAAGGTCATCGCTCTTTTGTCTTTCAGCTTTATAAGATTCCATAAAGTGAATTGTGTAATCGATACCAACACCAACTGCAACAGAAGCAATGATACTTGTAAACAAGTCAAGATTAATATTTGCAAATCCCATAACCATATAATTCAAAAGAATAGAGAATGCTAAAGGGAGACAGCCAATAAGACCTGCAAATGGAGATTTAAATGAAATTGCAAGAATAAGGAATACAGAAATCAAAGAAAGCAAGAGTGAAACAAGCTGACTTGAAACAACCATATCAGCCATAGCAGCTTCCATCTGAGCATTTCCTGTAGCTTCAAGTGTATAGCCTTCAGGGAAATGTTTCTTTGCATAATCTTCAGCATCTGCAATAACAGCCTTAGTACCAACAGTATTATGAGTACGAAGCATTACTGTAATACGCATATCTTTTGGCTGAATCATATCAGACTGCAAAAACTTATTCATATCATCATTACCAAGAAGAATAAGGTACTGAGAAACAAGATTTGCAAGACCTTCTTCATCTGTAACAGGATATTTTCTTACATCGCTAGGAACTTCATAATAGTCAAGACCATTATAATTCATCTTTTTCTGTAAAATACGAACTATATCTCTAACCTTCGCATGACTTCCTCCAGCTTCTGCATAAGCTGAATTAAGTAAAGCAATTCCGTCTGCATAGCTCATAGGCTTTGAAAGTTCTTCTGCATATTTAATGTTAGGGTCAACAAATTCATCTGTTGCAACATTTTCACTAGAAGAATTTTCATCATCGAAGAAACTTGAGAAGCCTTCATCAGAAGAGCTTTCACTTGTATTTTCTTCATCATCAAAGAAACTTGAAAAACCTTCATCAGAACTTTCATCTGTAGCATTTTCATCATCAAAGAAGCTAGAGAAACCTTCATCAGAAGAATCTTCAGCTACATAATCATCTTCAAAAGATTCAGAAGAAGAATCAGAAGCAATAACAGGAACATGCATAACCTGATTCATACGCTTTAAGAAAGTTGTAAATGAAACAATCTTTCCAATTTCAGGATGATGTAACTCAAGTTCTTTCTGCATATCATCAATAGGCTTCAAGATAGAAGGCTTAGTCATATCACCATTTTCCTGACCTTTTACAAGAAGGAAGATTTGATTTGTACCAGCAAAACGTTCATCGATAGCATCTGTATCAAGTCTATAATCACTATCTGGAGGCAAGTAATTAATCATAGCAGTATCTACAACAATTTTCTTAATTCCGAGAATAGAGAAAATAATTATAGCAAGACAAGTCAATGCAAGACGAGGAGCTGTACCTGTAAAGAAACGATAAATTACATAGTAAGTAGAAGTACCTTCTTTTGAAGTTTCTCCATGACGATGAGCACGAGCAAGTTCAATCTTAGATTTTACACGGGCTTCAAGTTTTGCCATAATGCGGCTTTTATGTCCAATCTTATCCAGACGCTTAACCATAAGCATTGCAGGAATAAAGGTTACAGAAAGGACAAGTGCAAAAACAATACCCAAAGCTGTATAGAAAGAAAATCCCTTCAAAGGAATAATAGGACTTGTTACATTAGAAAGAAAGCCTATGAAAGTTGTAAGACCAGAAAGAAAAACAGCAATCCAAACATCTTTCAATGCAAAAAGAATAGCCTCTTTATGATTTTCTTTAGTAATCTCACCTTCAATTTCATCAAGAGCGATATAATAATGAGTAAGGACATGAATACCGTAAGCAGACCCACAGGCAATAAGAGCAACAGGAATAACAGATGAAACAAGAGTAAATAT
>JAILNT010000411.1 GCA_024691265.1 Treponema sp.
CTATTTACTATTTTATCTTTAGTTTTCTTTACTTTTAGTTCACCTTTTCTTTTTTCAGAATCTATATCTCAAAGTAAAAATATTGCTTTTTATTTAGATGTTGGTACTGGTTACAGCTTTTATGGTTCTAGTAGCATAAATGATGAAAATGATGATATATCTGACTATTCTCGTGCCATTTTTTCAGGAGCTGCAATAAGTTCATTTCGCCTTTCGTCTCAGTTAAGATTTATAGCAGGTATAGATGGTCTTGGTGATTTTATGTATTCAGGGAAAGAACACATAATACGCTGGGATTATTCATTTCTTGGCGGTATAGAAGTATTTACACCTATAGAAGGTTTATCAGCATCTGTATCTTATAATGTTGGCAGAAGAGCTGATTTTGTAGCCTTAAAAGACGACGAGGGCGATTTACATAAAAATAGTGGAAGTTCTTCATGGGGAAACGGTTTTAGATTTTCTTTGGATTATGATTTTTCTTCTTTTGGTCCTGCTTGGGCACCAGGAGTTGGGCTTGCATGGAAAAATATGCCAAGAGGAAATAATAGAGATAACACAATATCTGTATATTTAAGACTTCATTTATAATTCTTATGCTTTGTAAAATATGTCATCACTGTGGTTTATGTGAAGGCGATGGACGATTCAAAAATGATGAATCATCTATGCTTATTGAAACAAATTCAGCTTTGAATAATTCCATAAAGAATTTAGATGGAAAAATTGGTATAGCAGTAGATATTGGCACAACTACCATTGTTGCAAGTTCTTATAGTTTTCCTGCTTGCATAAAAATTGCTGATGTTGCAGAAGTAAATGCACAAAGAGCTTTTGGAGCAGATGTTATTAGCCGCATAAAATATGCAAAAGATTCCTCCTCCTTAAAAAAACTACATGATGTTTTTATAAGACAGCTTTCTAATATATTTACTAGATTATTAGCTTCTACAAATGAAAAGCTTGCAAGAGGCTGCAGCATAGACGTTTTAAGAATTGTATTTTGTGGTAATACAAGCATGTTATCTATAGCTATGAATATTCCTGTAACATCTTTAGCTTCTTATCCTTTTGAGCCTGCTTCACTATTTGGTGATTCTTACACATTAAAAGATATAATTTCTGATAGCCGTTTACCTTATTTTCCGCTCAAACTTTCAACTCCTGTGTTTATTCCAGCCTGTATAAGTGCTTTTATTGGTGCTGATACTGTTTGTGCTATGCTTGATAGTGGCTTTGGTGAAAATGCTGAAAATGGGAAAGTTCTTGCTGATGTTGGAACTAATTGTGAAATGGCTATACAAACTCCAACTGGCGAAATATTTTGTACATCATCTGCCGCCGGTTCTGCTTTTGAAGCTGCGGGAATAAAGGAAGGAATGGCAGCTTGTGAAGGTGCCATTGCGGCTTCATACATAAAAGACAGTAACATTTTTTATAGAGTTATAGGAGGAGGAAAGGCTAAAGGCATTTGTGGAACAGGCTTACTTTCCGTTATAAATTCTTTAGTGCAATTAGGAAAAATAGAAAAAAATGGAGCAATAGCATCAAATATTGATTTTATAGAACTCTGTGATAATGTAAAACTTTATCAAGCTGATATTCGTAATTTTCAACTTGCGAAAGCTGCCGTATATTCAGGTCTTTCATATCTTATGAAAAATGCTTCTCATGAAGATAAATATTCTCTTTATCTTGCGGGAGGTTTTGGGACAAAATTAAATGTAGATGAAGCTGTAAAATTGAAAATGATACCTGAATTTTTTAATAAAAATTCTTTTGCAGTAGGAAATGCAGCTTTATCAGGTGCTGCGAAATTATTGTTCAATGATGATTTAATAAATCGTTCTAATCTTATACAGCAAAAAGCAAAAAGTATTAATCTTGCTCTGGAAGCTGATTTTCAAAATATTTTTATATCTTCTATAGATTTTTAAAAGAAAAAAGGGAAATGGCATTGAAAACCATTTCCCCTTATTTTCAGATTATTATCTTGCGTATTCAATAATTCTTGTTTCACGAATCATTGTTAACTTTATCCTTCCCGGATATCTTAAATCTGTTTCAATCTGCTTTGCAATTTGTTTTGCCAAATCTTTTACATCGTTGTCTGCAATCTTTTCATTGTTGACAAGAACACGAAGTTCACGACCGGCTTGAATAGCATAAGCTTTTTCAACGCCATTGAACTTCTCAGCAGTTTCTTCAAGGTTTTCAAGACGCTTGATGTAGTTATCTACAGTCTCACGGCGTGCACCAGGACGAGATGCGGAAATTGCATCTGCAATCTGAACAAGAACAGCTTCAATAGATTGTGGCTCAATGTCATTATGGTGTGCAGCAATAGCATTGATAACTTTAGGGTCTTCACCCATTTTTCTAGCCATTTCTGCACCGACTTCTGCGTGATTCTGTTCACTATCGGTTTCTGCACCCTTTCCAATATCATGAAGCATAGCAGCTCTTTTTGCAAGTTCTCTGTTAGCACCTATTTCAGATGCAAGCATTCCTGCAATCATAGCAACTTCTTTTGAATGTGTAAGAACATTCTGTCCATAGCTTGTACGGAAATACAAACGGCCTATTGCTCTTACGCCATCTTGGCTCATATTGTGTATGCCAAGGTCGAATAAAGCCTTTTCGCCTTCTTCGTAAATCTTCTGAGTTACTTCTCTTGTAACTTTCTGTACAATTTCTTCGATTCTTGCAGGGTGTATTCTTCCATCTGTTACAAGACGTTCCAATGACTCTTTTGCTATTTCTTTTCGAACTGGGTCGAAACAGCTTATAACAACAGCTTCTGGTGTATCATCAATTATGATGTCAACACCTGTAAGTGTTTCAAGAGTACGGATATTACGTCCTTCACGACCAATAATACGTCCTTTCATTTCATCTGAAGGAAGTGAAACTGTTGTAACTGTAATATCGCTTGTGGTTTCTGTTGCAATACGCTGCATAGTTGTCACAAGTATTTCACGAGCCTTTTTGTCTGCATTAAGCTGTGCATCTTGGTCAATTTTGTTTAATAATGCCTGTGCATCATGACGGGCATCATTTTCAAGATTCTTGATGATAAGATTTTTTGCTTCCTGCTGTGTTAGACCTGAAATGCGTTCCAACTCTTTGCGGTAAGTTTCTTCCTGCTCTGATAAGACTGCTTCACGTTTTGCTATTACTTCTTCACGTTTTGCATAATCCTTATCTTTTTGATCAAACTCCTGGCTGCGTTTATCCAGCAGTTCTTCCTTTTTGTTTACTCGGCTTTCATACCTTTGTAACTCTGTGCGACGGTCTCTATTTTCCCGTTCTTGCTGGTTTCGTTCCCGAATGAGTTGATCTTTCGCTTCTAGTAAAATCTCTTTTTTCTGTGCTTCTGCTTCTTTTATTGCATCCTGCTTTACACGTTCAGCTTTTTGTTCTGACGCAGATAGTTGAAATCTGGCATACAGCCAGCGAATAGTCCATCCAAGAACGATTCCTAAAACAGGGAGACCTATAAACAAACCTGTCATGATATTAATCTCCAGTATAGAATTGTTCAAAATTAATAGTAACCTAACTATCGATGATTGTCAAACGCAAGAAGCGTTATAAAATATGGCATAACTGTCAAAAAGATAGACTTTAACGTGAGAAAAACTAGGAATCTGTAGCTTATCAATTCCCCTCTAAGGGGAGTTGATAGGTAAAAAATATAGACTTATTTACTATATAAATCCTTAAATAGATTTAATATAATTAAAAAAAATATCACATTGAAAAATCTTTTCCTAGATATACTTCTCTTGCTAATTCACTTTGAAGTATATCGTCTTTTGAACCTTGTATCATAATTTGACCAGTGCTTATTATTATAGCCCTGTCTGTAATTTCAAGAGTATCTCTTACATTGTGGTCTGTTATTAAAATACCAATTCCTTGATTTGACAAGTAGCGTATCATTTTTTTTATGTCTGCTACAGCTATTGGGTCAATTCCTGCAAATGGCTCATCAAGAAGTAAGAATTTTGGCTCTATTGCTAATGAGCGGGCTATTTCGGTACGGCGTCTTTCTCCTCCTGAAAGTGTAAAGGCCTGTTGTTTTCGTATCCTTCCAATATCAAATTCTTCTATTAATTTTTCTAAAGTAGCTAATTTTTGCTTTTTAGAAAGGTCTTTTCTTGTTTCGAGAATGGAATAAATGTTTTCTTCTACTGTAAGCTTTCTGAATACAGATGCTTCCTGTGGTAAATATGATATACCGAGTTTTGCTCTTTTATACATAGGAAGCTTTGTTATGCATTTATCATCTAAAAATACTTCGCCAGAAGTTGGTTTATAAAAGCCTACTACCATATAAAATGTTGTAGTTTTTCCTGCACCGTTAGGACCTAGTAGCCCTAAAACTTCGCCTGTATGCATTTGAAAGTCTATGCCCTGTACAACTTTTTTCTTTCCAAATGTTTTATAAAGGCTTGAAACTCTTAGTATGTGTAGATTTTCTTTTATGTCTGCTATGCTTTCATCTTCTTTTATAGACTCTGCATCTTTATTATTTATGTATTCCATATAATAGCTTCCTATCTCATTATTGCACTTGGAGCTTCTATTTCTTCCTCTTGTTCAGGAATATCTGAAGGATTGTTTTCTTGAGGCATTTTTTCCTGTTCATTTTCTTTTTGCTCAATTTTTTCGTCTGCTTTCTCTTTAGTTTTTTCAGAAGAATTATCTTCATTTTTTTCTGTGGTTGTTACGTTTCCTTTTACCCGACCGTCAAGTTTTATTTCTTGTGTAGTTAAGTTAAGAGTTATTTCCTGAGCTCTGAAAGAGTCTTCTCCTTGTACTACTTTTGGATTTCCACTCATGTTCAGCATTTGCGTGTTTTTTTTGTATACAGCATAGGAAGCAGTACAAGTATTATCCTTTTGTTTTAATACAACATTTATTTGCATTATAGCAATTTGAGTGTTTTGGTTATATTCTATGATTTGTGCATCTGCCGTTACATTGTTTTCATTGTCTATTAAATGTACATTTTCCTGTATAGTTGCAATGTTTGTTTCTCTGTCGAAGGATAGCTTTTCGCAAGTAAAATCCATATTTGATTCTGTATTTTTACCTTTTACATTTCCTTTTGCTATTATATAGCGGAAATCTTTTCCTTGTAGGGTTATATTATCAGCAGATATTTCCATTGAATCTGTTTTTACGTATGCATTTCCTTTTAGTGTAGTTGTATCTGTTGTGTCTCCTGTCTTACCACTCATGCTATTTGCAGAAAATTCTATTGTTTCAGAATATAGCTGGCTTTGTAAAGTGCAGAGAAAAATTATTATTGAAAAGAATAGGTTAAAAGCTTTTTTACTCATATTACAGTTGTACATACATTTATAACATCATGAATTAAAATTGTGTTACAGTCAATTTTCTATAATACCATCAATTTTACCTTTGAACAGAAAACTTTTATCTACTCCATTTGCGGAAAAACCTATTCCTTCCATTCTAAGGTCATCTCTTTGAATGGTTACTATGTCTTCTGCTCCACCTGTAAGTTGTTCTGACTTTCCATTCCAGTGTAAGGATTTTGCAGTTATCTTTAGCTTTTCTTCTTTATTTTCTATTTCGATGTCGTTTAGTAAAGTGTATTCCTGCTGTTTGGAATCTGCTGAAAGATATTTACATTTTCCACTATTATCGATATTTCCATTTTTATTTAGAGTTTTGAATGTAACATCTTTCGCATAACTTGTATCGGTTGTTTTATATTTTTCGATTGCAGAAGCTGTTATTTCAGCTGCTTTTTTCCCATCATCATAACGGATAAGCTTTACGTTATTAAATAGTAATTCTGGGTACGAATCCTCATCATCAGCCTCCTGTGCATAGTTTAATGAGCAAGAGGCTGACAAACACAGAAAAGATATTACTAATAAGCTTGTAAATATTAAATCTCTGTATTTGTTCATTATGAGAATCTTCTATTATTAATCTTTATCTTTTGATAAAGCTGCTCCAATGAAAGATGCAAATAGTGGGTGTGGTTTTGTTGGACGAGATATAAATTCTGGGTGGAATTGTACTCCAATACCCCATTTATGATTTGCCCATTCAAAAGCTTCTACCTGCTTATCAGGATATGATTGTGCAGTGATAATAAGGTTGTTTTCTTGCATTATATCACAATATTTTCTATCAAAAGTATATTTTGAACGGTGTCTTTCTGTGATAAGTGTTGCATTTCCATATATTTTAGCAAGTTTTGTATGTTCTGCAATTGTAAGCTGAGAAGCTCCCAGTTTCATAACTGTAGAAGTATGTCCTGTTTGCTCTTCTGGTAAACTTATAACGGCATGTTCACAATGACGGATAAATTCTGTTGAATCTGCATCTTCCCAGCCGATTATATTTCTTGCTGTTTCTATTGCCATAAGCTGCATTCCTAAGTCTATTCCTAGGAACGGCACATTATTTTCTCGTGCATATTTTACTGCTGCAAGTAAACCTAAGAAACCTCTCTGTCCATAATTTCCAGGAACAATAATTCCATCAATGCCTTCAAAGTATTTGCTTACATCAACATCTTTTTCCAATGTTTCTGCATCAATTTTCTTTAATATTAATTCTGAATCATGGACTGTAACTGCTGCATGAAGGAGTGATTCTTTTACTGACTTAAAGCAGTTGTCTAAGAAATCCTTCTTTCCAACCATTCCAATGCAAACTTTTCTCTTTGGATTTACTAATCTTTTTATGAATGTTTCCCAAAGACTTACATCGGCTTTACAATTTGAAAGACCGAGTTTTTCAAATATTTTTGTATCAAGTCCCTGCTTATGGAATAAAATTGGGAGTTCATATATAGAATGTTCTATATCAGTTGATGTGAATACAGCTGATGATGATACATTGCAGAATAAGGCTAATTTCTTTCTTAAGCCTTCATCTAATTCTGTTTCACATCTACAAAGAAGAATATCTGGTCTTATACCTGATTCCTGGAGCTGTTTTACAGCATTTTGTGTAGGCTTTGATTTTAATTCTCCACCTGTGATTATTGGTATCAAGGTTAGATAAATAGTAAGAACATTTTCTTTTCCCAGTTCTCTTATAAGCTGACGGGCAGCTTCAAGATATGGAATTGCTTCTATATCACCTACAGTGCCGCCAATTTCTACTATTACTACATCAGCCTGGGTTCTTGTTCCACAAGATATAATTCTTCTTTTTATTTCGTCTGTAATATGAGGAATAACTTGTACAGTTCTTCCATTATATCTTCCAGCTCTTTCATTTTGAATGACGCTTTCGTATACTTTCCCGATAGTAATGCAGTCATCATCTGTTAGGTTAACACTTGTAAAGCGGGAAAAATTTCCCAAGTCAAGGTCGGTTTCTGCACCGTCCTCGGTTACATATACTTCACCATGCTGATAAGGACTTATGTTTCCTGCATCTACATTGATGTATGGATCACATTTCATCATTGCAACTTTTAGACCACTGCTTTCAAGTAAACTTCCTATTGAAGCAGACGCAACACCCTTGCCGAGTGTGGAACAGACGCCACTTGCTACCAAAATATACTTACTCATGGACGGTGATTTTCCCATAAGAATAGTTATTAGTCAAGAAGATAGGCTATTTAGGCTTGAATTAATAGTAAAAATAAAAATATATTTGATTATTGATGTAATAAATTTTAACAAAAACGAAATTTTTTTCACTTTCGTTTACAATTTTAAAATGTGAGTATATAATTTATTGTATGGCAGACTTATTAACAGATGCGGAATTCGATAAGTTTCGTAAAATTATATACGATGAAAGCGGTATAACATTCTCAGCAACCAATCGTTCTATTTTGGATAGTCGTCTAAAAGAGCGTTTGCGTGAGAAGAATATGGCCAGTATAGATGACTACTATAATCTTATCATTTCGAATAAAGATGAAATGAAGACTATGCTTGATTCTGTCACTACAAACTTAACTCGTTTCTTTAGAAACCAACCTCATTTTGATGCTCTTATAAACTATGTAGTGCCTCACTTGCTTGAAGAAAAGAAAAAGACAGGTGATAAAACTATTCGGGTTTGGAGTGCAGGTTGTTCAACTGGTGAAGAACCATATACTATTGCGATGATATTAAAGGATATACTTCCAGCTCCTTATAATTTCCAAATTATGGCTTCTGATATTTCGTTGAAGTCTTTGATGGTTGGTAAGCAGGGCTTTTATCCTAATAGTCGTATTGCTGGTATTCCAGAGAATTATCTGTCACGTTTTTTCACGAAAAATGAACAGGGATATCAGGTTAATCGGGATTTAATGTCCACGATAAAATTTGATTATCACAATCTTAGAAATGACAGTGGTTCAAGAAATCTTGATATAATTTTCTGTAGAAATGTATTGATATATTTTGATGAGCCTGCTCAATTAGCTACTGTAAATAGATTCTGGAATTCAATGGGAAATCATTCTTACCTTTTTATTGGTCATTCTGAATCATTATTTGGTATGAATACGAAATTTGAATTCTTGAAGACTCAATGGGCTTGTTTATATCAAAAGAATGTCTAATATTTAATTTGTTACCAGGTTTTTTATTTTAATTGTTCTCTTTGTAAAGAGTGATAGTGATATTACTATCGGTAATTGCCTGGTAATAATTTTGTATTTAAGTTTTTTTTGATATAACTAGTTTTTAATAAATATAATGGACTTGATTTATGGATAATATGGACGATATCTCGGTTTTTATTTGTGATGACTCGGCTTTGATGAGAAATCTTATTACTCGTATTATCGATGGCACCCCAGGAATGACTGTTGTAGGAAAAGCTATGAACGGTCAATTTGCTGTAGAAAAGATTCCTGCATTAAAGCCTGATGTAATGGTCCTTGATATTGAAATGCCAATTATGAATGGCATTGAGTTTTTGAAAAAGAGAAAAGAGTTACATTGGGATTTTCCTGTTGTTGTATTGTCTTCTGTTGCAACAGAAGGTGCTGCTATAACAATTCAGGCTCTTGAATTGGGAGCTGCTGATTTTTTAACAAAACCTAATGGTTCTATTTCTGCGGATTTGTCTGCTGTTGCAGATAGATTAACTGAACTTTTGTCTTCTTATGGCGGACAATATGCTCGTCGACATGGAAAGAATCCTTATCCTGCAGATTTCTTTATGCATCAGGCAAAGCTTCGTAAAGCTGAACATCTTGTTGCAGAAAAGAAGGGTGAAGATTTTCTTACAGCTACAAGACATTCAACTTCTAAACTTGATAGCTTATCTTCTCGCCTTAAGGATAGTAAGCTTCCATCTTCTAGCTCTACTAGTACACAGGCAGCTCCTGTGTTATGGAATCGTCCGGCTGTAAAAAAAGAACCGGCTGTAATAACTCCGCTTAGAAATGGTGGTCGTATTGAAGTAATTGCGATTGGAATTTCTACTGGTGGACCTAATGCTTTACGTGAAGTGTTTAAAGACCTTGATCCGGCACTTAAACAGCCTATTTTAGTTGTTCAGCATATGCCAGCAGGCTTTACGGCAGAATTTGCAAACAGTTTGAATCGTATTTGTCCTCTTGATGTAAAAGAAGCTGCTGATGGAGATGTTCTTGAAAAAGGTCATGTATATATAGCTCCTGGTAATTATCATATTTATGTAGAAAAGAAATTTTCAGGCTATGTTGTAAGATTATCTCAGGAAGAGCAGAGAAACGGTCATAGACCTTCTGCAGATGTTTTGTTTGAGTCTGTTGCAAAAATTTTCCAGAACAGGGCTCTTGGCGTTATTATGACCGGTATGGGTCGTGATGGTGCTGTAGAGATTACTGAAATGAGAAAACAGGGTGCATGGACTTTAGGACAAGATGAAGATTCTAGTGTTGTTTATGGCATGCCTAAAGTCGCATGGGAATTGGGTGGTGTTCAAAAGCAGGTAGCCTTAAAAGATATGGCAAATGCTATCAATAAGACTGCCTTTGAACATTCATAATATTTCTAGGATTTCTGGAGAAGTCCATTTATAGAATAATTTTTGCAGATATTTGCTTAAGAAATATATTATTAAGCTTGATGTAAACATGAAAAGCAGGGCTAAGAGTGCACGCATTCCTTCCCCTGCTTTTTTATTAAATAAGCTTGCTATATCTGGTGCTAAAAAATAGCCTGCAAAAGCACTGATTATAGGGAGAAAGAGAGAATATAAAGATTGGAATAACTGCCATTTTCCACTGGCACCAACCTTTATTAAACTTCCTTTCTTTATTTCAAAGTTCTTTGGATTTACAACTGTAAAGGCTGTCCCCCTTTTTTCACATGCCTGCTGACATGTAGTACATGCCGAAGACAATATTGGGAGAACCTTTACAGTGCCGTCTGTAAGTATATCAAGTACAATTGTTTCTTGTATATTCATTTCTTGATTTCTCGCATTCTGTTTTCACATTCGATTCTGCCGGCAGTGTTTCCAAGCTGGTCATATGTGTCTCTGAGATTAAAGAGTGCATCATAGTAGTATGGATTTATTGATACTGCATGCTCGAATGCTTCACTCGCATCTTCATATTCATTGCAGTTGAAATACAATACTCCTATTGTATTCCAAAGATGAGGGTTATTTATATTGAGATGTAAGCCTAGTCCGCAATATTCCATAGCTTCTTCAATGTGACCCATTGAAAAGTTTAATGCTGCAAGACTTTCTATTATCTCTTCATCGTAAGGTGCAAGTGACAATGCATGCTCTAATGCATTTTGAGCCTGACTTAGGTCTCCAGAATCCTTGTATGTCATTCCCAAATTGTACCAAAGCAGATGATTTTCTCCCTGCATTGTTATGGCACATTTGAAGCATGCGATAGCTTCTGCAAAATCTCCATGAGAGGCTAGCTGTATTGCCTGGTTGTTCAATAATTCTGGGCTTTCCTGCATAATAGTCACCTCCTGTTAGGAATCATAGACTTAAACAAGTTTACAATAAGGCTTGCTGCAGCATTATTGCTATAAATCTTGTTTAACTTTTCACAAGATGAATCAATCATCATCTCTGCGTCTTTTGCTGCTTTTTTTATAGCTCCTCTTTTTTCTAGCAGATTTATAGCTTTCTCAACTTCAGGAGAATCTATTCCGCCTTTAGAAGCTTTTTTAAAGCAGTTCAAAAGTTCTAACTTTTCTTTTTCTTCAACTTCTTTACTTTCAAAATCTGTTTCGTTCATGAAATAAAGCACTGGAAGACTCTTTTTTCCCTCCACAATGTCATCGCCACGCTTCTTTCCAACATTACCGGTTGTTATGTTTATTACGTCATCAAGAACTTGGAATCCAGCTCCTATTTCTGCGGCTATTTCTCCGACTGTTTCTGCATCTTCAAAAGAGCCACCGCCTGCAAGTATCCCTGTCTTTGCTGCTAGGGCTGCCAGTGTTCCTGTTTTGTTCTTTACCATAGCAAGGTATTCCTTGCTGCTAGGCATCTTTTTATTATCTCTATGCCAGGCTATATCCATGGCCTGACCAAGATGAAGCCTTCTAAGTTCGTTTGTATAAAGCTGATACAGCTTTAATTTCATCTCATCGGATGCTTTACAGCTGTTTATGCATGATGCAGCTTCGAAATAAAGCCATGAACCAGCATTTAATGCTGTGTCCAGCCCAAAGCTTATATGGGCTGCAGGAAGTCCTCTTCTTGTATCTGCATTGTCCTCAATATCATCATGTATAAGACTTGCTGTATGTACATATTCCAATAAAGGAGTAAGTTCATAAGGCAAATCGTCGTTTATGTTGTTACTTTTTTTATTGTTGCTGCTGGCTTTCTGCATTTCTGCACAAAGTACTAATAAAAGCGGTCTCCATCTTTTTCCTCCAGCTTTTACAAGTCTTATGCAAGGTTCCAGCAAAGGAAGTGTATGGGAGTATTCAACTCCTTCGTATTCTTTTCCAAAAGAAAGTTCCATCCAGAGCTTTCTTTCTTCTTCTGAGGCCTCTTTTCCAGGAAGAGCCTTTCTCAATATATTTTCTATCTTGTTTAGTCTATTTACATATTCTGTATTCATTCCTCTTATAGTATAGCAATATTCTAATGAAAATCAAACATTATAAAGCAATATCAAATTATTATATTTGAAAAAATAAAAATAAATGGTTGTTTATATTAGGAAAATACTATAGATTAGGGGCTCAAGGTGTCGAGAAATTTACTATGGGTTCTAATAGCTATGAGAAACCAGATTTCTGGTCAAAAAAGGCCTTTTCTGAAGGATATCCTGCACGCTCTGTGTATAAACTTCAGGAGATAGACAAGAAATTTGGAATGATAAAAAAAGATTATACTGTATTAGATTTGGGAGCAGCTCCTGGAAGCTGGACAACATTCCTCCTTAGAATGATGGAGGGAAGTGGTCGTGTTGTTTCTTGTGATTTGAATCCTCTCTCAAAGAATGTAAAAGGTGATAATCTGGTGTTTTTGCAGGGTGATTTGCTTTCTGCAGATATTCGTAATAAAATAACAGAACTTGGTCCATATGATTTAGTTGTTTGTGATGCAGCTCCTTTAACTACAGGAAATCGTACTGTTGATACAGCCCGTTCTTCTGCTCTCGTTGAAATGGCTATCTGGTATGCACAGGCAATGCTTAAGCATGGAGGCAATTTTGTTGTAAAAATCTTTCAAAGCGGTAATCAGGCTGAAATGCTAAAGCTTATGAGAGGTATTTTTACTACAGCAAAAGGTTTTAAACCAGAAGCTTGTAGATCAGAGTCTTTTGAAACTTATTTAATAGGTTTACAGAAAAAGTAATAGGTGTTGGTAATATATGAATGGTAACATTAAGAATGGGCTTATCTGTATCGGTTTGACAATAGTTTCTTGTCTGATTGTGATTGGAATAGTTGGAATTGCTGTTTGGCAGAAAAATGATTTTTTTGGCAACTGGCAGGGAGGTCTTGAAACTCCTGGTGTACCAACTGCTAAGGAATCCGGCTTGAAAAATCTTTTAGGACTTGAAAGTTCTGATAATTCTGCTAATACAGAAATTACCAGTGAAGATGCCGCTATAGATAGTGTCTTGTCTGAGGAAGAAGTTGCTTCAACATCTTCTGCTGTTACCTATATATCATATAGAGTTCATGCTGGTGATATGATTGGGAAAATTGCTGAAAGATATGGCATAACCCAGGATACTATCATCAGTGTTAATAATATTACTCAGTCACGTCTTATCCAGCCTGGTCAATATTTGAAAATCCCTTCTAAAGTAGGTATTCTTTATACTGTTGCTAAAGATGGTGAAACTGTAGATGAGATTGCAAAAAATTATGAAATTGATGCTAGTGAATGTGCTAGCTTGAATAAGCTTTCAGTTAATGCTGCACTTCCTTCTGGAACTACGATGTTTTTGCCTGGTGCAAAACTGGATTGGGTAAAGAGACAGGAAATAAATGGAGATTTGTTTGTAAAGCCTATCCATTCATCTTATTATCTTTCATCGTACTATGGCTGGCGTTCTAGTCCTTTCAATGGAAAAAGGTCTTTCCATAGTGGAATTGATATGGCTGCATATCAAGGTACTCCTGTTTATGCTGCTTTATCTGGCAGAGTTGCTGCAACAGGTTATAATGCAATTTATGGTAATTATATAATCGTAAGTCACCATTCAGGTTACAAGACTTTATACGGTCATTTGAGCAAGATTTTGGTATCGAAGGGGCAGAGCGTTGCTACAAGTTCTAAAATCGGCTTAGTCGGTTCTACGGGTATGAGTACCGGTCCACACCTTCATTTTACAGTTTATAAAAATGGAAAAACTGTAAACCCTCTTGCTTATATAAAATAAGTTATTCATGCGGTAGTAACTGTTGTACTTATTTTCTTGACGAAAAAGTCTATGTTACTACCTATAAATACTGCACAGTAAGCTGTTATTATTGCAGCAAATACCAGATAAAACGCTATCATTAAAGTTGAGTCTTCTCTTGGTGTAAACAATCCAAAAGTAAGCATTAAAATTATCATTAATATTCCTGATACTACCCAACCTTTCATTGTTATTGGATTTGGAACAGATGTGTCTTTCTGCCATGACGGAGAAAGTTTGTTTACTTTTTCCATTATATTTTGTAGTGATTTATCTGTTATAGGTGTTTGTATATTTAATGGAGCTGCTGTAATGCGTTCTGCTTTTGTAAGTAATCTTACCTGGCTTCTGCATTTTTTGCAGCAAAGTAAATGAGCTGTTACTTTTAATGGAATATGTTCATCTTTGTCTAAAAGCATAAATGTGTTCATAATTTCTTCACATTTATTAGTTTTAAAGTTTGTCTTGTTATTCATAAAAACTCCTTAGCTTTTCCTTCAATATCTTCTTTGCTCTAAAAATATGCGATTTTATAGTGTTTAAGGTAAAACCTGTTATGTCGCTTATTTGTTGTTGGGACATATCATGGAAAAAGAATAAATCTAGACAAATTGCATATTTTTCATCTATTTCTTTTAAGGCTTCATGCAAAGCCTCTATCGTTGCAGTTTTTAGTGCTTTTTCTTCTGGTGTTAGAGAGCTGTCTTCTAAAATTGTTTCATCTTGCAGATTTATGTAAGTTTTTTTTCTGTTTACAGAATTTATTGCAATATTGTAAGCAACTCTTGTTATCCAGGTGTAAAAAGAACTTTCGCCTTTGAATGTATTTAATTTTTCAAAGACTTTTAAAAATACTTCTTGTGTGAAATCTTCTATATCATCTTCGTTTTTAAAAAAGCCAAAAGCTATAGCTCTTATTTTCTTTTTATACAAACTTACAAGTTTTGAAAACGATTCATTATTTCCATCTAGTGTAGATTTTATAAGTGCAAAATCTCTTTTTTGAGTTATTACACGTTCTATGTTTCTTAATGCTGATGGTATAATTGTTGTTTTCATGCTTTTATTGTTTATTTGTAATCTTTGTCTTTGTTATGGAAGTCAGGATTAACTTTATAAAATATTAATAACCCTATCCCTATTACAAATGGAATTAATCCTCCTAATAAAGGGTATGACACACCTTCTATGATAAGAAAAAGGCATGATAATATAAAGCCTATACAGATTAAAAGAAGTCCTGTTAATAATGAAAATGTTTTTATGTCAAATTTATGAGGAGTATAGCAGCCTTTTTGTATCTGAAGCTTTATTTCGTGATGATGCCAGAGTAGATAAAAGAAAACTACAATACCACCTATTACTATTCCTACTATAGGAATTACCGCTATAACAACTTGTGCTGCAGCGGACGTCATTGTGTAGTCCATTTGAAACCTCCACTTTCAAATTCATATATTTATGTAAATATAGACCATTTAAAAGTGGATTAGTTGCAATTAATTTAAAAATAAATATTCATTGAAGTATACAGATTCTAATTTTCCGAGTACAAGCTGATTGTTTATTTCTTCAAGAATATCTTCTTTTACTTTGTTTTCGCCTTTCTTCATAAGTTCGTCTTTTGAATGGGCTGCAAAGTAGGTAAGAATTATGCTTTTCATTTCTCTTGTTTTTTGAGAAAGCTCTTCATAAAAAGCTGTATCCTCTGAAGAATAGGGGAACCATGGTTCTATCACAATTACTGTTTCGTGATTGCGAGTTCCAGCTCTTAGTTCTCCTAATTCTGCGTAAGCGGATACGTTACCCTTGTTCTTGTTTTCTGATTGTACTTTTTCTAATGAAGGGTCTACCCTACGTAGGTTTGCACCAGGAATAGCCTTTTTGCTTACAAATGCAACTGCTGTTCCAAATATTATGAACAAGACAATTGCTACTGCCATAAATGCTAATATTCTTGGAAGTATAGCATTTTCTGTTGTAGAACTTTTTCCTGTGTCATAGAAATTTCTCATTCTTATTTCTCCAAATAAGGTTCTAATAATGCAAGTGCTCTTTTAGCATTGTTTCCTGCATTCCCAATTCTCAATGATAAATGAACTCCGTCTTCAAGCCATTCTTCTTTTTCAATACAGCCATTTTGTCTTGCAAGATTTAGCATGTCTTGAGCTGTAGCTGGTATAATGTAGTCTTTTGGAGTACCTATAAGATATTCTATAAGATAATCCACAAGGTCTTGAAGTCCATTTTTAGTTTTCGTACTTATATATCTTGCATCTGGAAATGCTTTTTGGAGCCTTGCTTCATCAACTTCTGATATACTGACTTTGTCTATTTTGTTTAGAAGTATAAGATGAGGTTTATCTTTTGCACCTATTTCTTCTAAAACCTTTAGAACTGTTTCGTATTGCTTTTCTGCATCAATATCACTTGCATCTATGACTATAAGAAGTAAATCTGCCATTTTTGCTTCTTCCAATGTAGATTTAAAAGCATCAACTAAAGAATGTGGAAGATTACTTATAAAGCCTACAGTATCTGTAAGAAGCAAGCTTCTGCCATTTTTTAATTCAAGTTTCCTTGTTGTTGGGTCAAGAGTTGCGAAAAGCTTGTTTTCAACAAGAACATCTGCGTTTGTAAGTGCATTTAAAAGACTTGATTTTCCAGCGTTTGTGTATCCCACAAGAGCACAAGAAGGTTCTTTTAATCTTTCTCTCTTTTTTCTTTGTGTTGCTCTTTCTTTTACAACTTTTGCAAGTTCTTTTTTTACCTGGTCAATTTTTGCTTCTATTTGACGGCGGTCAAGTTCAAGTTGTGTTTCTCCACTACCTTTAGAACCATAACTTCCTCCTCTTTGTCGGGCTAAATCGCCATACATGTGAGCAAGTCTTGGTAAAGAATAAATGTATTGGGCAAGTTGCACCTGAAGAACAGCTTCTTTTGTTCTAGCTCTGCTTGCGAATATACGTAAAATAACTTCTTGTCTGTCAAAGCAAGGTACTTCTGCAAGTTTTTCCCAGTTTCTTTGCTTTGTAGGGTCTATTTCAAAATCAAATATTATACAATCAACATCTTTTGCTTTTGCAATAGTTGCGATTTCTCTTGCCTTTCCGCTTCCAATTCCGTATGCTGGTGTAGGTTCCATTCTGGATAAAATAACAACATCTGCTATTTCCATATCAAGCGTATGGACTAAACCATGAAGTTCATACGGATATGCAATGTCTCCTTTGTTTTTAGGAGGCTTGCCTACGAGTAAACAGGTAACTGCTTTCTCATTTTCTTCTTGAAGTTCTATCATTGTCTCTGATGTTACACATTTTTAAGAATGTTGCCAATAATTATAGAACGTCTTTCTGCCGAAAACTATAAAGAAGAAGTTTTATCTGGAGTATATTCTGTGTCATCATTTTTTAAAGCAGCTGCAAGTTTATTATTAACTATTCTCATATTTACAGCATTTATGATGACCGCTTTTTCTTTTATTTTTTCAGAGGTTGAAGTGAGATTTTATCAGCCTGTTGTAGAAAGTAATATTGAAAAAAAAGTTAATACAATAGCATCTTATTTTGATGAATATATTTCAAATGAAAAAGAAATGTTTTCTAACTATCTTGCAAATTCTTCTATTTCTTCTTATCTGGAAGCTCGTCCGACAGAAGTCGAGCAGCAAATGAGAACAAAGGCTACAGGAGATTTATTTTCTCTTTCTAATGGCCTTTTAGGAATAAGACTTATAGATGCTAATAATCGATATATACATTTTAGTACATATAGTAAAGATTTGATTTCTAAAACTTCTGAAATACGTGAATATGCGAACTATTCAGATATAAAAGATGAACTTCCAATAGATAAAATATCAGTAAAAGCTGTTGATTCTAGTGTTATAGATTATAAAAACTCATTTTCTATTTTTTATGATACTCCTTCATTTTCTGATGATAAAAGAAATTTTTCCTATGATAATGGCAGAATAATTTTCTCTGTGCCTTTTTATGATGAAATGAGTCTTTATAGAGGCTTTTTTGTATTTTATGTAGATGCTGGTGATTTTATAAGATTTCTTATGACAAAGAAAGAGATAAGTATTGATGAAAATGCTGTTCTCATTTCCTCTGATGATGAATATTCTCCTAAAGTTGGATTTTTATTTGGGTTACCATATTCTGCTTCTGAAGGCTTGAAAGAATTAAGACAAACTTTGCAAAATGCTGTTCTCGATAAATGGAATGTAAATACAAGTGCTTTTCAACCTTTGAATGCAGATAGTTCTGATAATTGGATTCTTTTTTCTGCAGA
>JAILNT010000004.1 GCA_024691265.1 Treponema sp.
ATTCTTTACTCTGTAATAAGTATATTCACACAGAGTAAAGAATTATAATCATACCAAGAATAACAATTATTTCTGCAAGTATCCATGGTAAATGAAGTTTTTTATTTAAAAATTTAATAACTGGTTCTATAAGAAAGGTTAAAAGCAAGGCTACTACTATTGGAACAATTACGCTTGCCATAAGTTTACATAAAGTTCCAATAGTAACAATGCTTAAAAAAAGTAGTAGCAAAAATATAGCTCTTGCGAAATTAGTTTGTTTAAGCATTGTTAACCTCGTTTTGTATTATATGTAATAGTTATAATAATTATTTTTTGAGAACTGGGCTTGTTACGTTCTTAGGACCGATTTTATCAAATCCACAGAATGGAACAAGAACTTCAGGAACTGTAACAGAACCATCTGCATTCTGATAATTTTCAAGAATAGCAAGCATTGCTCTACCAACAGCTATAGCTGTACCATTCAACATGTGAACGTACTTGTTTTTTCCATCATCATCACGATACTTTACATTTAAGCGGCGAGCCTGATAGTCTGTACAGTTTGATGTAGATGTAACTTCTCCATATTCTCCATCAGGGTGTTCTGCATTTCTTCTTCCTGGCATCCATGCTTCAAGGTCCCATTTTCTGTAAGCTGGAGCTCCAAGGTCACCTGTACATGTATCAACAACATGGAATGGAAGTCCAAGACCTGTAAAGATTTCTTCTTCAATAAGACGAAGTTTTTCGTGAAGCTCATCACTCTGTTCAGGAAGACAGTATACGAACATTTCAACTTTATCGAACTGGTGTACACGGTACAAGCCCTTGCTGAACTGACCAGCACTTCCGGCTTCTCGGCGGAAACAGTGTGAAAGACCACAGTAGAACAAAGGAAGCTTAGACTTGTCAAGAATTTCTCCAGAATGATAGCCGCCTAATGTAATTTCAGCAGTTGCAACAAGACATGTGCCTTCATCTTCTATAGAATAAACATTGCTTTCGTTTCCACGAGGGTTAAAACCAATACCCTTGAGAATATCTTCCTTAGCAACATCAGGTGTAATGAATGTTGTAAAGCCATGCTTTCTTAATGTATTCAATGCATACATAATTAAAGCCTGTTCAAGGAATACAGCTTCATTCTTCAAATAATAGAACTTAGGTCCACTTACTTTTGTTCCTCTGTCGAAATCGATAAGGTCAAGTTCTTCACCAAGCTGAACATGGTCTTTTGGTTCAAAATCAAACTTTCTAGGAGTTCCAACCTTTTTAACTTCAAGGTTTTCTGTGTCAAGCTTTCCAATAGGTGTTTCAGGATTTACCATATTAGGAATTTTGCGAGCTGCTTCATCAAGAGCTGCTTCTTTTTCTTCAAGTTCTTTTGAAACTGCTGCAATATCTTCCTTTATCTGTTTACCTTCAGCAATATACTTTGTACGAGTATCAGCATCAAGTTTCTGCTTCATGGCAGCTGCATTTTCATTCTTTTTCTGCTGTAAGCCCTGAAGTTTTGTTGTAAGAGCTGTTCTTTCGTCATAAAGGCGAACTACCAAATCTGCGTCCGCAACCATGTTACGGTTTTTAATATTTTCTTTTACTGCTTCAAGATTATCCTTGATAAATTTATAGTCTAACATAATGCCACCATTCTATAGCTTGTAGTTTTTTGTTGCAAGTATTTAGTATATATAAGTTTCTATTCAAGCTCGTAAGTTGAATTTACAATGACAGATATGCTTTTTGTTCCAGCTGAAATAGGTGTTGTTGCATTGCTATCTGACATTTTCATTAATCCTGTCATAGGAGTATCATATCCTGTGTTAGTTGATTCTGTTATAGTCATAATCTGACCAACTTTTGCACCTGTTGCTCCTGCTAAAATCTGAGCTTTTTCTTCTGCATCTTTTACAGCAATCATTCTAGCCTTTTTTATAGCTTCAGATGTATCTGCTGTTACAGAATATGTAAGAGATGTAAGCTCATTTGCACCTGCTGCTATTGCAGAATCAATAATAGTTCCAGCCTGTTCAATATCATTTATGGTAACATTTATTTTGTTTGTTACTATATAATTTCTATAGCGTCTTCTGTCTGTTGTATAGGCATATTCCTGTCTTATACTATAGTCATAAGTGTAATATTTATTTTCAGCAATATTCTTTGCTTTAAGAGCATCTTGAACAGCTGTCATTTTTCTTGCCGATTCTGATGAAGCTATATTTACATCCCAGCTTTCAGAACTAACAGAAAATACAAGAGAAACACAGTCAGGATTTAATTCAATAGTTCCTACTCCCTGAACTGATACAGTGCGTTCTGGTTTTGTAGTTTCTGTCTTTGTTGAACAAGACGATGCGAGAATGATTGTTGCAGATAGTGCTGCTGATGCAATCAACTTTGATATTTTCATTTTTCAGCCCCTTTTAATATAAGAGTTTATTTTTTGCCTGATAGATATTGAATCTGTCTAGATGATGATGCGATAATTTTAACGTATGTCAAAATAAAAACGTTCTAAATAAATTGTTTTTTCTTTAGCCGCTTTTGCATAAGAACTAGAAGGATAGTTATCTATAATGTTTTGATATGACTTTAACGCACCTCGCATATTTTGTATAGGGGAGTTAGCTTCGAGAATCATACCTTGAAGATAAAGACCTTTATCTAGATTTGTTATGGCACTTGTAAAGAAAGAATCAATCAAAGATTTTGCTTCTGAATAATTTTTATTATCGTAAGAATCTTTTGCCTTTTGTAAAAGTTCATCTGTTTCTTCTGGATTATCAACTTCAATTATTCTGTTCTTTATACTAAAAGATGTAGGATCTACACTTTCAGTATGTTGAGAAAGAAGATGCGAATTTTGTGTAGAGTTTTCTGCTTCAGAATTACTTTCTTTTGAAGCTAAATAACTTTCCTCTGTTTTATCTTCTGTAATAACAGCATCTTCTGTTAAAGTAGGTGCAGAAGATGAGAAATTGTTTTCTTCTTTTTGTGAATTATCACTAGCTTCTTCTTGCGAAATTGCAATTTCAGTACCTGTTATAGATACAGAAATATAATCATCAATATTTTCGCCTGTGAGTTTATCATTTTTATAAAAGTGTAATAAAGAATTGCCTGTATGATTTGTACGAAGTGTAAAAGAAGTTTGATTACCATTTGTTGATTCTGAAATATAAGACACAAGTTTCTTATTTTTTTCAGTATTTTCTGTGCGAACTTCACCTAAATAAGTCCATTCCCTACTTGGATAAGTTACATGAAATAATCTATAAACTGGTAATTCTATATTCTTAGAAGGAACTATTCCCACTTCAGCTTCTGAAGAAGTTTCCTTATTAGTATTTTGTTTATCTAAGACAGCTTTTCCATCTGCTTTATTATCATTTTTATTAACATTGCTATTTTGTGATGTTTTTATAGCAGAAGCTGTAGAACTTTCTGATTGCTCAAGAGATGACTGTTCAAGCATTTGCGATTGGATACTGTAATATTTTATATAGTCAGTATTATCTATGTTATTACTGCTATTGTCTTCTGTTTTTTTATTTTCATTTTTAACTTTATTTGATGTATTTTTTTTGCTACTAGTGTTTTCTTTTTGCACTAATTCTACAGTTTCTGTTTTTTTATTTGTTTCATCAGTTAACGTTGAAGTTGATTTATCCTGTAAAATAGCTTCATTGCTATCAACAATTTCACTAATATCTTTTTCTTTCCATACAGGAAGCTCTTCTGATTGGACTTTTTCCGTTTGAGAAGATTTTATATCTGTAAGATTATCAGTATCTTCTTTATCTGCAGCTATAACAGTATCACTATCAGTAGAACTGTTAATAGCGTTTTCAGATACAGTATTTTCTTCTGCTGGAAGCTGTATAGTATTAGAGGAAGTAAATAATGCTAAAATTGAAAACAGGATAATATTTTTCATCAAGGTACTGCTCCTAAAATATCTGTGACAAGAGAATCATTTGATTTATTCAATTCTTTTATTTTATCATCATCTGGTGTTATAAACCAATTTTCGGTTTCTTCTTCGTCCCATTTTAGGTTTTTAGGACGTGAAAGATAGTAACCATCTTTGAAGATTACAGATTCAGGAATAAGAACATTTTGGTCTGGGGTAAAAGTTTCTTCGGGATTTAACACAACTTTTTTTGTTGTTGGGTGAGAAAATTGAAATAATACCATTATTAAAGCTGTAAAAAACAGAATAACTAATATTCCTAATACAGCAATAAATAATCTACCTTTTTCGTATACAAAATCCTGAATAGCTGTTTCTATATTTTCCAAAAGATTCATATTTGTTGCTCCTTTCTTAGTCTATATATTTCTTTTCGGCGGACGAGGAGGAATAACTATCCCTTTTTCTTCAGGAATATCTTCATCTTCAAAATTATCC
>JAILNT010000005.1 GCA_024691265.1 Treponema sp.
TATTGTCTAACGAAAAATATAATCTTGCTTTTCTAATTACATCATCAGAATCTTTTGAGCTTATGGAGCTTGCAATTATTGCCGCACTATCTTTAAGTACTTTTATAGGAAAAACAACATTTTTTGAAGATGAATCATCAAAAAACATTGCCTGTATAACTTTAGCATTCTCAGCACAAGAAGCTGCAAATAAATCATCATCGTCTTTTCCGTATACAGAATCTTCTGAAAAGAAAATATCAAATATGACAGCAGCCGCTCCGCCTTCTTTTAGATAGTCTACAATTTCAGAATATGCTTCTCTTGGCCATGGCCAACCCCATTTTTTTTCAGCTTTTGCAGCGTCAAGACTATCCTGATTTACACCTATAAAACAGATATCATCATTCACCTTTAGAAACGAAGATGTGACTAGCATTCTGTTATCATAGCTTTTATTTTCGAGAAAAGAAAAAGCTCCAGCTGAATACAATATAACTGTTAAAATAAAAACTATAATAGCAACACAAAAAAAATAGAATTTAGAAAACTTTTTTACACTCTTCAAAACGTTTTGTCCTGCTTTCTGCTATTTTTTTATCCTCATACAAAGGAAGCTTTACAGATACACTTGCAATTCTTAATGTTGGAGACGGGTGAGTTTTTCCCCAGCCAGAAGTATTCTGACCTTTATCTTTCAAGCTCTCCAAAAGACTAACCATAGCTTTAGGATTATAACCTGCAAGATTCATCAAATCTAAAGCTTTAGCATCTGCTTCAAATTCCTGACTTTGAGAAAACCCTTTATCAAGTAAGCTATTAACAATATCGTCAACGCCATCGCTAAAAGCATTTACCATCTCAACAGAACTGTCTTTTCCTGCAGTTGCAGCAACAACTACACTTCCACCAGTTTTTACGATAGCATTTATTGCCCTTGATGTTTTTATGGCTTTTATACTGTGCTTCAACATAATATGAGAAAGCTCATGAGCTAATACAGCAGCAATTTCATCTTCACTCTTTGTACAATTTAAAAGACCTCGAGTTATGAATATATGCCCTCCAGGAGTTGCAAAAGCATTTATTTCCTTACTATCTAAAACTGCTATTGAATAATCTACATAACATTGATGTTTATCGCTATTTACAGCAAGTACATGACAAATACTATTCAGATATTTCTGTAAACTTTCTTTATTATAAATTTTATATTTAGATAAAAGATTTGCTGCAACCGCACGTCCTAAATAATATTCCTGCTCTGGAGTGATGCTTTCTACAACCTTGTCTATAGCATCTTTTGCATCAGAAAAGGAACTTGTAATATTTTCCTTATCTACAGTCTTATCGATTGTTTCTTCAATTTGAGAACCTGCATTTTTTGCAATAGAACCTGCTTCCGATAAAGTTTTTTCAGCTGCACCAGAAATACTAGCACCAGCAGACTTTGCTTTATCTTTAGCCTTTATAGTTATATCTCCGGATTTATCCAGTAGATTATTCTTTACAGATTTTGAAGATGTTAATATTGATTCTTTTAATTCAGGCTCTCGATAATTTATATAAACAGCAGCTGCAAGTAATAAAATAATAAAAAATATAAAAAATCTGCCTATAAATGATTTCTTTTGTCGATTTTTTAAGGAACGCTTACTTTTATTTTTACTTCGCTTTTTCATTTTATATCTCCTTTTAATTCTCCTTCAGAAATAAACTTTTTCAATTCAGATGAAGAAATACTATTTTTTTCCATGATATCGACACTCTTATAATCTGTTTTACCAGATTTTTTATATGCCTTTTCAATTTCCTCATTAAAGCCCTTTCCAGCCAAAGCAAGCTCATCTGTAGTTGCAGCAAAAGATGAAGAAACAATTTTTCTTTTTGATAAGGAATCTGCATTTATCCAGCCAGCTTTTTCAGCATTCTTTATACTTTTTACCTGAAGCCAATTATTATCTTCCTTTACAATTTCAACTTCATCTGAATAAGAAACTTTAGCAACTTTCTTTGCAAAAAAGCTATTTGACGAATATAAATCAGCTGATTTTACTGACACATACATTTTATCTCCTGCCTTTGCAAAGCAGAAAGAAAGTGAAAACAAGAGAGAAAGTAAAAATATAGACTTTTTCATATAAACCTCTTCCATAAATAAAAAAACCTTCCTGCAAAGCAGAAAGGTTTTTGGCCCGCGCGGGATTCGAACTCGCTACCTACAGCTTAGGAGGCTGTCGCTCTATCCAAGTGAGCTAGTGGACCGTATGTTTAGTAATGTAGCAAAAAAAAACATTTTACTCAATAGTAAAGATTTTAATGCTACTACAGCCCACTATTTTATCTTACAAGAAAATACTAAGCTTCGTATTTTTTGATGATTATACAGCCGTTATGACCGCCAAAACCTAAAGAAGCACTCATTGCAACTTTTACTTCGCATTCAATGCCTTTATTTGCAGTGTAATCCAAATCACAACCGCCTTCTATATCCTGATTATCAAGATTTATTGTTGGTGGAATGAAATTATCATTAACAGCTTTTACACATAAAAGAGCTTCTATAGCACCGGCAGCTCCAACTAAATGACCTGTCATACTCTTTGTTGATGATATATGAAGCTTTTTTGCATGCTCACCAAATGCCATTTTTAGCATATTTGTTTCACCAACATCATTAGCATGTGTTGATGTTCCATGTGCATTATAGTATTGAACGTCTTCTTTATTTAAGCCTGCATCTTTTATAGCTTCTGTTACAGCCATTGCAGCACCACTTCCATCTTTTAATGGAGCTGTTATGTGATAAGCATCGCAAGAAGAACCGAAGCCTGCAACTTCTGCATAAATCTTAGCACCACGAGCTTTTGCATGTTCAAGCTCTTCAAGCATCAAAACAGCAGAACCTTCTCCCATTACAAAACCATCTCTATCTTTATCAAATGGACGGCTAGCTTTTTGAGGAGTATCATTATAATGTGTAGATAAAGCCTGCAAAGCACTAAAACCACCAATAGAAAATCCAGTTATAGCAGCTTCAGTTCCGCCTGTAATACACATATCAAGGCGACCACTTCTTATTAAATCAAGGGCAAGTCCTATTGCATCAGTACCAGAAGCACAAGCTGTATTTAATGTCCATGAAGGGCTATGTAAGCCATAATAAATACTTACATTAGCAGCAGCTTCATTACTAATAAGCATTGGCATAGACAAAGGAGGTATACGAGATGGACCTGCTGCTGGGTCTGTATATTTTTTGAAAGCTGTTTCATTAACATCCATACCACCAAGACAGCAGCCTACAGCAACGCCAACTTTTTCACTGGCTATAGTTTCTTTTGAAAAGCCTGAATCCTGTACAGCCTGTGTACTTGCTGCCAAAAGAAACTGAGTAAAACGAGCCATTTTTCTTACAGCTTTATGCTCAATTCCATAATTAGTTATATCAAAACCTTTAACTTCAGCTGCTACATGAACATTCAGATTAGATGAATCAAATAAAGTTATAGGACCTAAGCCACTCTTACCATTCTTTACAGAGTTCCATGTTTCATCAACATTATTACCAACAGGAGATACTACTCCAAGCCCGGTTACTACAACACGTCTCTTTTCAGACATAAAACCTTCCTATATAAAAGAATCCTATTCTTGAAAGCAAAGTTTATTAAACTTGCCTTTATCAAATTATTTTTTATTTTTGAAGAATGCAGCAAATGGATTGTATGTATCATCATTATCCTGATTCTTCAAATATGTTTCAGCTGTTTTATCCTGTTCAACAGAAGTTGCAGGACGTAAAGAAATACGATGAGATTCTGAATCGATTTCTTTTACAACAACGCTGTATTTATCACCTACATTAAACACCTTATGAAGGTTTGTATTTTTATCAACATCGAGTTCTGAAACATGAACAAGACCATCTATTCCAGGTTCCAGATTTACAAATATACCATATTCTGCAACACGAGCAATCTTACCATCGATTTTTGAACCTTCTGAATATTTAGAAGTTACTTCGTCCCATGGGTCTTTTTCAAGAGCTTTCATACTTAAAGAAACTCTTTCATGTTCCCAATCTGCCTTTATAATCTTAGCTTCAATTTCCTGTCCAACAGTAAGTATTGTTGAAAGGTCTTCAATTCTCTGATGAGAAACTTCAGAAATAGGAAGAAGAGCCTGGAAGCCATCAAGATTTACAAATGCACCATAATTTTGAAGGGAAATAACTTCTCCTTTTACAACAGTTCCTACTGTAAGTTTTTTAGAAAGGTCTGAAAAATGTTTCTTTTCTTCAGCTTCCATAACAGCACGATTAGAAACTATAATGTTGCGACCTTCATTTTTATATTCCTGAACAACAAATGTTAAATGCTTACCAACATAATTTGCAGCCTCTTCACGATTTTTATATCCCATCTGTGAATAAGGACAGAATGCACGGCTAGAACCAATTATAACTTCAAAACCGCCTTTTATTTCTTTTTCAACATGACCTTCTACAGGAAGTCCATTACGATATGCACTTTCAAGCATTTCAGAACTAGCCTTGTCACCAGAAAGTTTAGTTGTAAAATGAAGCTCGTCACCCTTTGAAGAAAGGAAATAGACAGAAATCTTATCTCCTTCTTTTACACTTACATTTCCATTTTCATCAGTGAATTCTGCTTTATCGACAAAACCTTCACTTTTAAGTCCTAAATTAATGAAAACTGTATCATTTGAAATTGCAACAACCTGGGTATCTATTTTTTGACCTGCTTCAAATCTATTCATCTAAAACTCCTAGACTATAATAATGCCCATCTAATTTAATATATTCAAGGCTTTATATAAAATTAACGCATAATAAACATGCATTTTTTACTATTTTTACGAGATATTATTTCTGTAAACAACTCTAAATGTTTCAAACACAACTTTCATGTGAGGAGAATATTCATAGCCCATAACAGAAGCATCTTCTTCAAGATATTCTTGACGGCGTTCTTTCCACTGCTCGAAGTCTTCATCTTCCCCTTCTCTTTCTGCCATTCCCCAGCTAATATCTTCAAAAGGGAGGATATTAACATCTACAGTTTCTATAACACAAAGAGGGTTTCCATTCTGGTCTTCTACTATTGAAAGTTCTCCAACTACAGGCAAAGGCTCTCTATCGATTTCATAAGAATCATAAGCCGTTAAAGTAGCTGTTTTTTTCCCTGATAAAATAAGAGAAAGTAAAGCTTCCCCTTTATTGCCAGTATCTGCAAATGAAAATTCTCCAGAGAAAATCTCATTCTCATCTCGACCTGTATCTTTCAGAAATCTTTTCCAGAAATCACTTATATAAGGATTTAATTCAAAACCAGATTCAAAATTCTTAGATTCATCAGCCATAGTTTGCATACTCCAATAATAGTTTCATCTACTTTTATGTAATACAACTATAAAAGCAAGTATGAAAAGTAAATCAGGTAAAATTGTAAAAAGCAATTTAGGTAAATCTATTCCACAGAACTTATATTCCCAAGCAATATATATTCCAGAATATATAAAAAGCTCAAATACAATGCCTGCATACTTTATAATAATTCCTAAAGCTATAAAAACCCATTCACAAGTTCTATTACGGCTCCAGACGGCTATAGAAAGAAATGCTGCAAAAGCTCCAAAAAGAAGCTTTATCACATACAACAAAAAATCACTTTGCGATAGTAATATCCCATATATTGTTTTTAAGTTTTCCAAAGACGCCTCTATCAGCTCCGAATGGTATTATACTAGGCTGATCATATAAAGGACTTATAACAATTTCACAATCAAGACAATGCTTTATGAAATCAGGATAATATTTCTTGTCCATTTTAGGAAAAAGATAAGGTCCTTTTCTTGTCCAATATTTTGTAATTTCCGGATCATACAAAAACCAATTCTTTTCTTCCCTTAAAGGAAGTTCTGCTATCATGTTATAAATAGCCCTTGTTATAGAAGCAACAACAGGAGCGGCTATATGTACAGATGAATTTTGTAAAGCAGTATCCTGAGCAGAAGATAATTCATTTTCTTTTACAACAAGAAGAACATGTTCTAAATCAAATGCTAAACAAGGTTCTATAATGACAACAGCTTCTGCACTATAATCTATTTTTTCCCAATTCCATGGAATCCATTTAACAGCTTCCTTAGAAAGATTAAGCTTTGAAGCTTCTTTTGCTTCCTCAAGATTTCTATATATATAAACTTTATTTTTTGAAGCTAAAAGTTTATTTACAGCCTTTATGAGCTGAAAATCCTGCTCGGTATAAAAGAAACCCGTTATGCCTCTGTTTAATATATTTTTGAGGACAGTATAAGCACTGTTTCCACCCCAACCCAATATAGCTCTACCAGCTTCCTGATACATATCAGTTAAACGAATACCTTTCTTTGTATACAAGAAACAATTTCTAGCCCTAGTTACTGCACCATAGCGTTTATAAAGTTCTGATGCAAGAAAATCAACTTCCTTCATTACGCCGTATTATAGGAAAATCAATCATTGTTAGCAAGCACTTCAAACTTACAAGTTCTTACAGTTCCTTTAGAAGATGTGACTGTAAGCAAGTGTTTTCCTTCCCCTGGCTGCAAAGTAATTTGATGAAAATGTTCCGTAGTTCCCATAAACTCCCCATCAATATCCCAATATAAAACACCTTCTGCATTTCTTGTAGATGCTTCCATAACAACAGCTCCTTTTGAACCATCTATTTCAACAGGAATAATAATTTTGGAATTATTTTCTGGAAATACAATATATAAATCTTCTCCATCGACTTCCTCATGCCAGGGTACAAAAGAAGGAAGCCTTTTATAGCCGAAATTATTTTTCGTATACCAGTGTTCAATATAAGAAGGAAGCACAAACATTTTTTTTATTAAAGGCAAGGTTCCTTCATAAGGACCTTTTAAATCTGAAATATTTGCCTGATATTTTCCATC
>JAILNT010000013.1 GCA_024691265.1 Treponema sp.
TATACTCATAAGGAGATGTTATTATGGCACAAAGTAAGAACAAGATGAACAAACCTAAGAAATCAATCAAAGAAAAGAAACTTGAAAAGCAGAAGAAAATGGAAGAGCGTAAGGGACACGATTCTTCTGCTGAATAGTTTCTAGAAACAATATATTTTTATAAAGCAAATACTCAAAAGGCTGTTTTTAGCTTTTTGAGTATTTTTTTTAATCAAGATTTTTTAGAGTATCGTTAACGATACTTTTAGATATTTATAAATAATTGTTGTGTATTTACCAAGTGTTTCTATATACAGTAGAATAGCCTTTATGAGTGAAATAGAAAGTGTGAAACGCGAGGCTTTCCAATCTCGTATTGGATTTATTTTGGTAAGTGCCGGTTGTGCAATAGGAATCGGCAATGTTTGGAAATTTCCTTATCTTGTAGGACAAAACGGAGGAGGAATCTTTGTTTTGTTCTATTTGTTATTTCTTATTATAATGGGAATACCTGTTCTTACAATGGAACTTGCGGTTGGAAGAGCTAGCCGTAAAAGCGTTGTTCCAGGTTATAAAGCACTTGAGAAAAAAGGTAGCAGGTGGCATATTCACGGCTGGTTTTGTATAGCAGGCTGCTATCTTTTGATGATGTATTATACAACCGTATCTGGCTGGATGCTTGCATATTTTTTGAAATTTATAAATGGAACTTTTGATAATATAGCCATTGCAGAATCTGATTCAGTCTTTTCAAATCTTTTGGCAAGTCCTATGACAATGGGTCTTTGTATGGCTATAACTGTTCTTGTAGGCTTCCTTGTTTGTGCTTTAGGTGTTCAAAAAGGATTAGAAAAAGTATCGACCGTAATAATGACAGCTCTTTTACTGCTTATTATTATTTTAGCAGTACATAGTCTTACTCTTTCAGGTGCTTCTGAAGGTACAACATTTTATCTTTTTCCAAGTATTGACCGCGTAAAAGAACAGGGAGTAGGGAAGGTTATAACAGCTGCTATGAATCAGGCTTTCTTTACATTGAGTCTTGGTATTGCAGCAATGGAAATTTTTGGAAGCTATATGTCTGATAAACATACTCTTATATCAGAATCCATAAATATTGCTGCTTTTGATACTTTTGTCGCCCTTATGTCTGGTCTTATTATTTTCCCTGCCTGTTTTAGTTTTGGAATAAGGGCTGATGCTGGGCCAAGCCTTATTTTTCTTACTTTGCCAAAAGTATTCATGAGCATGAAATTTGGTAAACTTTGGGGAACATTGTTTTTCTTGTTTATGACATCTGCAAGCTTTTCTACGGAAATAGCTGTTTTTGAAAATCTTATTTCTACAAGCATAGAGAATTTCAAATGGTCAAGAAAAAAGTCTGTTCTTGTAAATTGTCTTTTTATAATCATTGCAAGTTTACCTTGTGTATATGGCTATAACATACTTTCTAATGTCAGATTTTTTGGTGGAAAAGATATCCTTGATTTTGAAGATTTTCTGGTATCAAATATTCTTTTGCCTGTAGGTTCTCTTATATACCTTTTGTTCTGTGTTACAAAATGGGGTTGGGGTTATGATAATTACATAAAAGAATGTAACAAGGGAAAAGGATTTAAATTGCCAAAATGGGTAAAAGCTTATTTTCAGTTTGTCCTTCCAGCCTTTATATTAATAATTATCATACAGGGCTTAATATAATTTCTTTGGATAATGCAGTTATTTTCTCATATAAGAAACTTTTGTCGGAATTCTCAATTGAATTTCAATGTTTAAAAGTTATAATTAATATAAATACAAGCAAGGACGGTAAACTATGAAACTTAATAAATCTATATTAACGGCATCCCTTCTAACACTTGTTGGAACATTTTCATTTGCACAAACTTATACTGTTAATAATGACGCCACAAAGAAAATTTCTGATGGTTTTTCTGATTTTGCAGACAGTATAACAATGGCAGCTCCTCAAACTGCAACTCAACAGAATGTTTGGTCTGATGCCTATATCGGTTCGCTTTTCCCTGGTTTGAAATTTGGTTTTGGTGCTACAGTCGGAGTAACACAGCTTGATATTTCAGGTCTCGCAACAGCGGTAGAAGGAATAAAATCTAGCTATAATGAATACTCATCTGCTTTCGGTGGAGATAGACTTTCTTTCAAGCTTCCTGATAGTTTTGTTTTTCCAACAGTAACACTTGATGCCCGTATTGGAGGTGTTGTACTTCCTTTCGATGTTGGTTTTTGTGCTATGATGACAAGCCCAAGTCTTGCAGGACTTTCTTTTGATGATAAAGAAGATGTTCTTGAAGCTGGAAATATTTCTTTTAGCCTTGATAATGCTGATGTCGATTTCTCTTATATAACACTTGGACTTGATATCCGTTATGCATTGATTGAAGAAAATCTCTTGCTTCCAGGTCTTTCTGTAGGAGCTGGATACATCTATTCAAAAGGTGCTTTCAATGCATCTGCTACATCTGATAATGCTTCTTCTAATGCAAGTATGGTATTTAGTACAAATGTTGCTTATCTTCAGGCTCAAGTTTCAAAGAGCTTCCTTGTAGCAACTGTATTCGGAGGAGGTAGAGCTGTATTCTCTGATACAGAAACTGCATGGGCATGGGATTTAAATGCTTCTTATGAATCTATCACAATGACTTCTGGTGATAGCGGAGATACTTCTTCTGGCTTTGGTAATTTCCAGCCTCAGATTTATGCAGGTGCAAGCCTTAATTTCCTTGTATTACAGACAAGTTTGAGTGCATGTGCTGATTTAAGAAGCTTGTTTGATTCTTCTTATGAGTCACTTCTTAGTGCAGCTTTATCTGTACACGTAAAACTCTAATTATTTGATAGCTTAACTTTTTAATATTTTTTACTAGCTTGTAATTGGCCTTCTGTCTTTATATAAGATGGAAGGCTTTTTTCCTTTAGGTTGCCCTCAATAGTTTTATATGCTATCATGGCTCGGCTTGTTTGTTTTACATCTTAACAAATAAGACTAATTAAAAGTTTTATTGGTGTCATGATCAAGATAATAACTGCTAATCCCCAGGACTTTTCTTCTACAGATGTCCTATTTCAAACTCCATTTTGGGGAGATTTCAAGCAGAAAATCAACAATTTAGATACCTTATACTATTGGGTATCCTATCAAAAGGCTGATGCAGAGGAAAAAAAAATATTTCCTCTATTGGTGCAAATTCGTCATACAAAGGGTAATACCGTTTATGCTTATACACCAAGGGCTCCTGTTATTAATGTTCCAGAAAGTGAAAGAAGTTCACTTCTTGAAGAATTAGCCATGGAGATTAAGGATTTTCTTCCTAAAGACACGCTCTTTATTAGATTTGATTTACCATGGGGTGTTCCAGGTGTCAATGATGTAAATGAGCGTGTCGAACTTGCAGAGCTTGCTATGAATTTTGGTACAAAATACCATAATTTAAGAAAAGCTCCTTCAAACCATCTTTGTCCAAATACAGTTATTATTGATTTAAGACCTTCTCCTGAAAAATTGCTTGCATCGATGCGTCAGCAGACTCGAAATGCAGTAAGACGCTCTTATAAAGAAGAAGTGGAATTTATGATTTATGATGGTTCAAGTCCTGATATAATGGATAAATTAAATGCATGGCATGAAATTTATCAGGATACAGGAAAACGCAAGGGCTTTTATTTTGAGAAATTTGAATATTTCAAAGTTCTTTTTGAAAGCTCTGTTGCTGCCGGAAAAATAAAACCCCGCTTTGAATTAAAATCAAAAGTGCCTTTAGATGCCTGTGTTCCTTCTCCAAAGTTTTATTTGTTTACAGCTTCTAAAGAGAATAAAATAATAAGTGGACTTATATTGGCAATTTGCGGTAAAACTGCTTATTACATGTATGCCGCAAGTTCTCTTGAAAATAGACAATATATGCCTAATTATGGCTTACAATGGGAAGTTATCCGCTTTGCCAGAAGTCAAGGTTGTACTCAGTATGACTTAATGGGAATTCCTCCTGATAATGACAGTTCTAATCCTATGGCAGGTCTTTTTATTTTTAAGACAGGTTTTGGTGGCAGAAAAGTCCATTTTGGTGGAACATGGGATTTCCCTTATGATGAGGAAAAATATATTAATTTTGCCATGAATGAATTTATCCAGCTTAAAGGCTAAACTCTTTTACTCTTTTACAGGTTACATTTTAAGCGTTATGCCTGCTATGTAACCTGTAAAAAAATCCCCATAAAAGCTTCATCAGTAATTAAATCATGCTAGACTAGAAAAACTTTATGTTTAGAAATCTACATCAGCTAAATAACGTTTAAGTAAAAAAGCACAGAAATATGGAAATGTATGTATGTTATTTTCAAATCCAATATTGCCATGAATCAGTTTTATTCCAGTTGTAATATCAGGATAGGAATCATTCTTTATAAGTGTAGAAAGTGATTTTGCTTTTCCATT
>JAILNT010000032.1 GCA_024691265.1 Treponema sp.
TATGGAAAAAATACTAAATAGAAAGATAATATTATTTTTGATGGCTATTACAATTTCTTTTAGTGCTTTTGCACAAAATGAAGCTGTAACAGAAAAATATCTTGTACGTGCAAATGATAATTACAATATGAAAATGTACAAAGATGCTTACGATGATGTAAATAAAGCATTAAAGCTTAATAGTGTAAAAAAACCGTTACCAGCTAATGTTTTATTGATTGCAGAACCTATTTATTTTGCGTATCTTGATAGCATTGAAGAAAATAATGATTATCTTGCATTGGAAGAAATACAAGATAAGCTTTTACGCTATCCTGAAGTAGAAAGTGACAGAATATACGAAAAGATAAAAAGCATAATTCATAAAAATGATTCGGAACGCTATGTAAAGCTTGCTTATAATAACAGAGCTTTCCCGATGACATCTGGTGATGAATCTATTTGGGCTCTGGCATCTAACGGAGTCCAATCTACTTCTAAATCTTCTAATAAAGGTATATTTCAAGTTTCTTATATAGTTTGTGTTCTTTTATTTGCTGTTTTTGCTGCAGTTATATATTTCCTTTTTATTGGTATCAGAATATTAAAATTACAGCAGCAGCAATTTGCTTCCATAATAAGATTTGTTGGCGGAACTACAATAAAAAATGCTGGTATCCGTTCTTTAGGTGGTGTAAGCGATGTTTACGGCTTTGTTAACAGTAAAGTGCTATTGCCTCCTCCTCGTGAGCTTGCTGTTCAATGTGAAAAGCTTGGAGAAGAAATAGATGAAGTAACACACAGAAAGAATAATTCAAAGAATGTTAGTGAATTAGTTTATAAATTGGCTTTTCATATGGGAATTCCTTCTGAAGAAGCCATGACTTATTTCTGTGCAGCAATGGTATATGATGCAGGTTTTTTGGGACTTTCAAAAGATTTACTTATTAAGCAGAGTTTGAACGGAGCTGAAAAAGATGTACTCAGAGACCATGTAAATAAGGCTGATAAATATTTAAGATTTGTACCTAAAGACTTGAAAAAGACATTTAGAGATGCAACTTTATTTCATCATGAAAATGTAGACGGCAGTGGCTATCCTTTTGGACTTAAAGATGAAAAAATACCTATGGTTGCCCGTCTTATACATTTATGTGAAAGTTATTGCTCAATAATAAGTGTAAGAGATTATCACGAAATCCGTGACAGAGAAAGTGCAATAAGAGAATTAGAGTCAAAAGCTGGCATAATTTATGATGCAGAACTCGTTGCGGGCTTGAAAGAGATTCTATAACCAATTATAAATAGTTTGAGGTTTTTATATGTGTGGAATAGTAGGATATATTGGAAGTAAAAATGCAACACCTATATTGGTAGATGCTCTTAAAAAACTTGAATATCGTGGTTATGATAGTGCAGGAATAGCAGTTTTCGATGGGCAGGACATTGTTGTAAGAAAAGCCAAAGGTGCTTTGAAAATGCTTGAAGAACGCCTTGCAAAAGACACTGTAAAAGGCTGTAGCGGCATTGGACATACAAGATGGGCTACACATGGAGAACCTAGCGATATAAATGCACATCCTCAAATTAATGAAAGCGGTTCTATCGCTGTAGTTCATAATGGAATTATAGAAAATTATGCTCGCCTTAGAGCTTGGCTTCAGAGCGAAGGCGTTGTATTTAGAAGTCAGACTGATACAGAAGTTGTAGCTCATCTCATAAATTATTTTTATGAAAAAGACTATGATATATTCCAGGCTGTTTTACAGGCTTTGAATAAACTTGAAGGCTCTTATGCTTTAGGCGTTATCTGTAAGGATTACCCTGATAGAATTATTGCCTGTAGAAAAGAATGTCCTCTCGTTGTAGGTCTTGGACAGAATGAAAACTTTATAGCTTCTGATATCCCAGCCTTGCTTGAACATACTCGTGATGTATACTTCCTTGAACAAAAAGAAGTTGCTGTTTTGTATGCAGACCATGTTGATTTATTTACAGCTTCTGGTGAAAAAATTGTTCGTGAACCATATCATGTAGATTGGGACGTATCTGCAGCTGAAAAGGGTGGATATGCACACTTCATGCTTAAAGAGATACATGAGCAGCCAAAAGCCTTTACAGATACTATGCGTCCTCGCCTTGTAAAAGATGCAGCAGGAAAAAATATTGATATTAATTTTGAAGAAATGCAATCTTTTGATTCCTGGAAGAATGCAGGAAGAATAGTAATTACAGCTTGTGGAACAGCATCTTATGCAGGACAGGTTGCAAAATATGCTTTTGAAAAGTTTGCCCGCATTCCTGTTGAAGTAGATATCGCCTCTGAATATAGATATAGAAATCCGGTTTCATTCCCTACTGATATATTTATTGTTATAAGTCAAAGTGGTGAAACTGCTGATACCTTAGCTGCAATGAGACTTGCTAAAGCTGGTGGAGCAAGAATTATTGCCATTACAAACTGCGTAGGTTCAACAATAGCAAGAGAAGCAGACGATGTTGTATATACATGGGCAGGTCCTGAAATTGCAGTTGCTTCTACCAAAGCTTTCACAAGTCAGCTTATGTGTCTTTATCTTCTTGCCTTAAAGTGCGGAAAACTTAGAGGAACTTTGTCTGAAAAAGATTATCTTCATTATCTTGAAGAAATAGAAAAGATTCCTTCTAAAGCACAGGAAATACTTGATAATCAGACTGATATACAAAAGCTTGCCTCTCAGCAATTCAATAAAGAAAAGATTTTCTATATTGGACGTCAGTTTGATAGTGCAATTAGTACTGAATGTGCATTAAAACTAAAAGAAGTAAGCTATATGCACAGTGAATCATTCCCTGCCGGAGAGCTTAAACACGGACCTATAGCACTTGTTGATAAATCAACTCTTGTTGTTGCCGTTGCAACCCAGCATGATTTATTTGATAAGATTGCAAGTAATATTGTTGAAGTAGCAAGTAGAGGAGCTACAACAATGGTTATTACTCAGGATAAAACAGGCTATTTCAATTCATGTGCTTCTACTGTAATTTCAATACCAGAAACAGATGATGCTTTATCTTCTATGCTGTCTATAATACCTGCTCAATTATTTGCATATTACTGTGCTATTCAAAGAGGTAATGACCCAGACAAGCCAAGAAATCTTGCAAAATCTGTAACTGTAGAGTAATTTACATTTTATTGCTTCTGTTGTGACTTCATAATGTCTTTACAGAAGCAATAATTAATCATATCAAGACATTTATAAAAAAGGCGGTGAACTAAATGCGAATTGTTTGTATGGGTGATTCCACTATGCAGTACAATGACTGCACAACTTTCCCACAGACTGGTTGGCCACAAGCTTTAGACAGATTTCTTCCTTATGGGACTGAAATCCTTGATTTTGCTAAAAATGGAAGGTCTACAAAAAGTTATATTGATGAAGGACTTTTTGATAAAGCTTTAGAAGCTGTAGAAAAAGGGAGCTTTGTCCTTATAGAATTTGGGCATAATGATGAAAAGCTTCAAGACCCTAGCCGAGCTACTACAGCCTTTGGTTCATATCAAGAAAATCTAAGATATTTTGTAAAAAAGATAAAAGAAAAAAATGCCTATCCTATTATTTTAACATCAATCGCAAGAAGAAAATTCAATGAAGACAATAAAACCCTAGCTCTTACTCACGGTGAATATCCAAAAGCAGCCCTTGCTGTTGCTGAAGAACTTAATATACCGGCAATTGATATGGACGAACTTACCAGACAAGGCTTAGAGAAAGTCGGAATAAAAAGAAGCCGTTCTTTTTTCATGAATTTTGATGCTGGTATTTATGGAAATTATCCAGACGGAAAAGAAGATAATACTCATCTTCGTTTTGACGGAGCTTTTTTTGTAGCTGATATTGCTACAACTGCATTAGCATCTTTGTCTGAAAAATGGAGTGATTATAAAAATCTGTCAGAAGCTATTATAAAGCAAGATAAATCTATGGTTGAAAAACTTGCTTCTTTACCAGAAGAACCATAAACATTGATAGTAAATCTAAATTAAGGAATAGAAAATGAATTATACGAAGAGTGAAGTCCTTCAATATGTTTCTGCAAATGATGTTCGCTTCATAAAATTGTTTTACATAGATATTTTTGGAAATGTAAAGTCCATAAGTATTCAGCCAGGGGAACTAGATAGAGCTTTTTCTACAGGTATTCCTTTTGATTCTAATGCAGTTAGAGGTTTTTCTAGTATTACGGAAGGAGATTTATATCTTGTTCCTGACCCTGCTACATTAAGTGTTCTTCCTTGGCGACCTCAACAAGGAAGAGTTGTAAGATTCTTCTGCAATATAAAATGGCCTAATAGTTCACCTTTCGATGCTGATACAAGGCAACTTCTTTTAAATACACTTGATAAAATCAAAAAACTTGGATTTGAATGTCGTGTGGGAACTAAGTGTGAATTTTATCTTTTCAAACTTGATGAAAATGGAAAACCAACTCTTACCCCTCAAGACTATGCAGGTTATTGCGATTTAGCTCCGGTTGATAAGGGCGAAAATGTAAGGCGTGAAATATGTCTTACACTTGCAAAAATGGGAATAGAACCAGAACTTAGTTTTCATGAAGCCGGTCCTGGACAGCATCAAGTTGTATTTAGACATGCTTTAGGCTTAGAAGCAATAGATAACCTTGAAACCTTTAAGACTATAGTCCGGACAGTTGCAAATGGTTGTGGTTTATTTGCAACCTTCCTTCCAAAGCCTTTACAAGATGAAGCCGGAAGCGGACTTTTGATAAATATTTCTTTATACAAAAATGGTATAAATTGTTTTGATGGAGAAGAACTTTCTGATGAGGCAAAATCTTTTATGGCAGGTATTTTTGCTCATATAAAAGAAATAACAGCTTTCTTAAATCCTCTTCCTTCAAGCTATAGCCGTTTTGGTAGCCATAATGCACCAAACGCTCTTGCATGGACAAGAAAACATAGCGGAAAACTTTTAAGAGTGCCTTTATCAAGAAATGGAGAAATAGGAAGAGTTGAAGTGCGTTCTCCAGACCCTTCTTGTAATCCTTATCTTGCATTATCTCTTATTTTGGAAGCTGGCATGGAAGGTTTAGAAAAGAAACTTGCATTAAAACAGCAGGAAGATTCTGATGAAAAACAGATTGAAACACTTCCTTCTTCTATAAATGAAGCTATGGAACTTGTAAAACAAAGTGCTTTTGTTCATAAAGTTCTACCTGCTGCAATGCTGGAGTCTTTTACAAAAGAAGTCCATGTAGAACCTCTTTTTGGTAAAATATAAGGCGGAAAGATTTATGGATAGCGTGTTAATAGCGTCCAATACTCCGGAAACAATGGGTATAATATCAAGTCTTTTGCAATCCAGGTCTTTTGACCGTATAGTAACAAGTCAAAGCGGTTCTCAGGCTCGACGGGATATAATGGAAAGCGATTTTGATTTGATAATAATAGATACTCCTTTAACAGATGAGTTTGGTGATGATTTTTCAATACATGCTGCCGAACATTCTACTGCGGGTATAATCCTTATAGTAGATAGTAATCATCTGTATGATGTGAGTGATATTGTTGAGGATTCTGGTGTTTTTGTTCTTCCTAAGCCTGTTAGTCCTGAATATTTTTATCAGGCAGCAAAACTTATGGAAAGCTGTAGAAAAAGGGTTTTTTATTTGGAAAATCAAAATCAAAAACTCCAGCACCAGATTCAGGAAATAAGAACTGTAGACAGAGCAAAACTTGTTCTAATACAAGTACTGAATATGACGGAAGCCCAGGCTCATAAATATATTGAAAGACAGGCAATGGACTTACGACAGTCTAAATTACAAACTGCCGAAAATATTCTTCGTACTTATGAGATTTAATAATTATGTGTAGAGAGTTTATGAGGTTATAGAAAGTTTATGATAATGGAAAATTGATAATAAAGAGTTTTCTAGGTTCTTCCTAGGAGACTCTTTATTTTTTTGCATAAGCCTTCTGTTCCGCCATAGCAAAGAGCTGTAACACATGGACGACCTATTAATACTTGGGAAACTCCTAAAGATAAAGCCGTTTTAATATCTTCTTTACATCTTATTCCGCCGTCAATCCATATTTCAGAACAATTTTCTTTCAAAACTCTACCATATTGTAAAAGAAATTCTGCTGTAGAGCCTTTTCTTGTTTCTATTCTGCCACCATGATTTGAAATATAGATGATATCGGGTTTTACTTCCCTTACAAGCTGCACGTCTTCTTGAGTAAAGATTCCTTTTAATGCAAACGGAACACCTGCTTTTGCCCTTATGGCAGCAAGTTGAGAAGCAGTTTTTTTCTCAAGATTTACAAGATTTCTCATAGTCAAAATATTGTAAGAATCAATATCAATTCCAATTACTTCGGCTACATTTCTTGACCATTCCATTCTTTCGTAGAATACAGGGTCTGCATAAGGCTTTATAAATACAGCGGCTTTTGCGTCCGGCTGTTGATGCTGCAACATTTCTATTGCACTTATTCCAGACTGTAATTTTATATCAGGACAACCATCTCCAATACTTAATGCAAGACCTGCTTTATAGGCTGAAAAAATCATATTGGCATAAAAAGGTTCTTCTTCTGGAAAACCCATATTTTCTTTAGCTCCAGTCATAGGAGCAAGACGCAGTACTCCGTCTGGAATAGGAGAGTCTACATCGATTTTCTTGTGAGGAAAATCTGGAATATCTTCAAGCATTTGCCTTGTTATTTTCCAGCCTTCACAATTTAATATAAAATTCTCATTATTTCTTACGCCGCCCATACCGGGCATCTGTCCTTTGCAGCCATTTCCGGCACATTCTGAACAGTTATGGCATTTAAAAGCTCTATCAGTCACCGAAGCAAGTCCCTAATTCTCTTCCAGCCAGTAACATCTGGTCATCAACAGGAATTGTTTTTGTTTGTCCCGCAATATCATAAAGAGGAACTTTTACTATTTTGTTATTCTGCAACGCAGTTAAGTAGCCGAATTGACCTTGTGCCATATAATGGGCAGCTTCAACTCCAAATCTTGTAGCAAGTATTCTATCGTAAGGAACAGGTGTTCCTCCTCTTTGTAAATAGCCAAGCACTGTAACTCGTGATTCCATGCCGGTAGCTTCTTCAAGCTCATGAGCCACTCTATAACCGATAGAATATGGCATTTCCTTTCTTTTCTTCTTTAGAGTTTTTTTATCAAGCTTTGCTTCTTCAATAGAAATTGCACCTTCTGCTACTACTACTATTGAAAATTTACAGCCGCTATCTCGTCTTTTGATTATTTTTTTTGCAATAGAATTTATATCATAAGGAATTTCTGGAACAAGAATAACATCTCCACCGCCTGCAATACCTGCATATAAGGCAAGCCAGCCGGCTTTGTGTCCCATTGTTTCTATAATCATGATTCTGCTGTGACTGTGTGCTGTAGTATGAATTCGGTCTATAGCTTCTGTTGCAACGGTTAAAGCTGTATGAAAGCCAAAAGTCATATCAGTTTTAACAATGTCATTATCTATGGTTTTTGGTAAGCCTATAACATTCAAGCCAGCCCTTGAAAGTTGCCCGGCTGTAGTATTTGTTCCGTTTCCACCAAGAACAACAAGTGCATCAAGAGCGAGCTTTTTATAATTTTCTTTTATGGCTTCAACAGGTGTTAAACCAGTTTCTGCATCTGGAACAGGATTTTTAAAAGGCTTATCCCTTGAAGTACCCAGAATAGTACCGCCTTGAGTTAAAAGTCCTACAAGTTCTTCTTTAGAAAAAGTGGCAGCATCAAGATGGACAAGACCTCTGTATCCGTTATGAATACCTACAGGTTCCATTCCATATTGATTTATAGCTGTTCTACATACAGCTCTTATTGCTGCATTAAGTCCTGGTGCATCTCCACCTGATGTTAGTATTCCGAATCTTTTTACTGCTGGACTGTCCATTGGAATTAAAGTATAGCAGAGTCTTTATCTCATCGCAAGTGAGATAATTCCCAAAAGAAAAAAGATATCGTATACTAAAAGCTATGGCAGATGATAAAGTTGAACATAGAAGAAACGATGATGATTTTAATGAACGTACAAAAAGAAACAGGCGTATAGCTGTACTTGTGTGGCTTTTGGCTGCAATAGTAATGTTTTCTATTTTTATGGCAAAAAAAGATGTAATGTCTACCAACATAGAAAATACGCATTTTTTTGACAGATTAGCTGGAAAAAAAGTTAATTTAGCAGATAGTTCCATGACGGAATCTTATAGCATTAGTAAGCAAATAGAAGATGATAAGATTAAAAAGAATGATGTAGAGCCTGTGATAATAGATGTTACACAAAATAATAATGTAGAAGAAGACTATTTTGTGACTCCTCCTCCTGTAACTTTAACAGGAGAAGATTCTATTGCAACAGAAAATAGTTCAGAAGAAACTCGCGATAAAGACAAGGCTAAAAAAAATGATGCTGAAACAATGACATTAAAACTTTATTGGATAAAGGTTGATAGAGACGGCATGATGACACGGGAAGAAATCCCCTGCGAAATGCCGAAATCTGTATCTCCGTTAAAAGATGCAATAAATGCCCTTATAAAAGGTCCTGAAGAAAATAATAAAGGCTACAGAACTTTTATACCGGAAGGAACAAAACTTTTAGGAGCTTCTGTAAAAAATGGAGTTGCCTATTTGAACTTTAATGAAAATTTTGAATTTAATTCAAATGGAATTGAAGGAACAATGGGACAGCTTGAACAGGTTGTTTTCACGGCTACGGCTTTTCCTACAGTCAACAGTGTACAGTTTTTAGTAGCCGGTCAAAAACTTGATTATATGAGTAGCGAAGGAGTATTTATTGGTATTCCTTTAAGCCGGGCTTCTTTCTAATTAATAAAAACAGGCAAACACAGATTTAACTCTATGCTTGCCTGTTTTTTTTAGGATTCTATTTGTTGTTTGCAGCTCTTGCAGCAGCAAGGTCATCTGCATCTTTTTTTACTTTTGCCATTTTCTCTGTAACAGATTTAACATTGTTTACCATGAGAATAGCCTGTCCTGTAGCGTCTAATGCGTCACGCCACAAAGCTCCTTCTGGGTCTACCATCTTTCTTCTTAATGTAGCCATCTTGATAGGAATGTGGACATATTTTCCATGAACAAGACCAATAACAATCTTTGTTTTGCCTGCCATTGCAGCATGAACGGCATTGTTACCGAGGCGTTCACAGTAAATAGAATCGTTTGCTGTTGTAACAGCTGCCCTAATCTGATAACCAGGGTCGATATATTTCAAATTAATGTGAATGTCTTTTGATGCAAAATATTCTGTAATTTTATCTCTTAGGAATACACCAATATCTGCAAGTTTTTTGTTACCAGAAGCATCTGTTTGATTTGTTGTTGTAAGTAAATCTTGTCCAGCACCTTCTGCAACAATAATAACTGCATGATGACGTTTTTCAAGACGCTTTTCAAGCTGTGCAAGGAAGCCGTTTGGACCGTCAAGGTCAAAAGGAACTTCAGGAATAAGACAGAAATTTGTTTCATGGCTTGCAAGGGCTGTAGCTGTTGCAATAAAACCAGACTCACGACCCATGAGCTTTACAAGACCAATACCATTAATCTGTGAATTTGCTTCCATATTGATAGCACTTACGGCTTCTGTAGCTTTTTGTACAGCAGTTTCAAAACCAAAAGAACGGTCTATAAATTCAAGGTCGTTATCTACAGTTTTTGGAATACCTACAACTGCAACTTTCAAACCTCTTCTTTCAATTTCATTGGCTATATCAAGAGAGCCTCTTTGTGTACCATCTCCACCAATGATAAACATCATATTGATACTTAAAGATTCAATACAATCAACAATATCTGTGACTCGGTTTCCACCTCCACGGCTTGTACCAAGGAAGGAACCACCAATTTTATGAATTGAGTCTACATTATCAGGATTCAAATCTATTGTATCGTAACCACTATCAGGAAAGAATCCTTTATAACCAAATCTGAAACCTTTAATTCTATGTACACCGTAACGATTATATAAACAGCGGACAACAGCACGAATAACATCGTTCAAACCAGGACAAAGACCTCCACAGGTACAAATTCCGGCTGTTATGTGTGCAGGATTAAAATATATATATTCACGAGGACCTGCTTTCTGCATGAGATTGCTTTTATCCTCTGTATTGTCTTTTGTATCTTCAAACACGTTTATATTGTAACGAATATAGGAAGAATCCTTTACATAGTTTGCTCTGAAATCACCATGTTTTCGTGAAAGTTTAATAGGAGAAGGAACTTTGCAAGGTCCTAAATCTTCTACTGTAAAATCATAATTGTCCATATACTAACCTCTTATGAAAAGCTCTAAAAAAATTGTATACCCATTATGTTCAAAAGTCCAGTTAAGAATTTATAATTTAAGATTATTTAATTTCTTATATTTCTTTGAAATTA
>JAILNT010000087.1 GCA_024691265.1 Treponema sp.
TATTAAAAAATATTGAAAAATAATATTTTATTCACCTACAGTAACACCGTGTCGTTTCTGTTGAAATCTCTTTAACATTGCAACACCATTACGCTTTCCATTGTAAACAAATCCACCGTTCCAATATTCAAGTTCTGCAAATAAATCATGTCCACCATCTCTATCATCACTCTTCATTGTTCTAAATTATACATAATTTGCAAGTTCTTCAAAATTTGAAGTTCTTAAGCATTCAAGACGTTTTCTGTTAAATTCATTCCATTTTTCAAGATCTTTAAATCCTTCACCTTCGTCTTCAACTATTATGTGTGCATGTGTTGCACTGAATGAATACCATACATGAACTTTTTTATTTACATCACAATGATTTCCATGTTTTACAGCATTCTTTATAACTTCACTAATTTGTTGTTCAAGAAGATTTATTTCCTTTATTTCAACAGGAGCTGATTGAACTATTAAAAGTGTGAAATATCTAATCTGTCTAAAGTCAGATGGAAATTCTTTCTGAAGCATGTTTGTTTTATCAAACAACGGATCATTATCATCGGCACGCAATTCTTTAATGGCTGGCTCTTCCATAGTCAATCACCCTCTCTTATTCGTTTATTATTAAAAGTGCTTCTTCAACACTATTTGCAATAGGGAAATATCCCATAAGCTTAGTTAACTCAATAACCTTTTTTACAGAACCATGAATATTGGTAATGTAAAGTTTCAAGTTCATTTTTTTTATTGTAGAGCAAATGTATATCAAAGCTCCTATTCCAGATGAGTCGATATAATCTACCTGCTCAAGATTAATTATGAAACTCTTAACATTTTTTTCCAACATTTTCATAACTAACTCTTTTAACTTATAAGAATTATATAAGTCCATTTCACCATTTACGTCAATGATGTATACATCACCATTTTTTCGTATCTTTAATTCCATAGCCCCTTCCTTATTATTGAATTTTGACTATAAGCAATGTCTGGTCATCATGTTGATGTGCCGTTCCATTAAACCGTTTTATATCACTTTTCACAATATTAGTGATTTCTTTTGCCGATTTACTGTGATTTGCTTTAATAAGCCTTTTTAAACTTTCAAATGAATACTGGTCACCCTTTTCATTCAAAGACTCTATTAAACCATCTGTATACATAACAATTATATCACCGCTTTTCAATTGAAGCGAGTTTTGTTTATACGTTGTAGCTTTTTCAACACCTACAGGTTCACTTGTTTTTGATATCTTTTGTAAGTCATTTTTGTCTACAGAATAAAGCCAAATAGGAGTGTTACCTCCTGTTGAAAAATCTATAGATTTCTTAGTGCTATCATAATTTACAAGTGCCATACTTGCAAAATGATCCATTGCACTTTCTGATGCAATACCATGATTTATCCATGTTAATATAGTATCGGCTGTTTGCTTTGTATTTACTATAAGTTTTAACATAGCTCTTAGCATTACCATTATGATTAATGAGTTCATGCCTTTTCCAACAACTTCTGTAATTGTGAATGATATCTTATCTTTTCTTGAAGGTATTATATCATAAAAATCACTGCATACACCATCTGTAAATGAATTGTAAACGGATACATCTGCATTTGGAATTGAAGGAAGTTTTTTAGGAACTAAAGTTTGTTGTATATTGCTTGCAATATCTGCTTCTTTTGTAAGTTCACTATGTTCTACAACTTCCTGTACTGAAGCTATATTTCTTATAGTTACAGCTGCAAAATTTGAAAGTGTAACAGCAGAGTCAAGTTCTTCATCTGTGAATGCATCATTACCAGATTTTCTTGATAATGCTATTTCACCTATAACGCTATCGCCTATTTTCATAGGAACAATTATATATGAACCACATTTTAAGAATTGTTCTGGACTATTCTGATAGATTCTATCATCTAATTCTGGTTTTGTTATTAATTCTGGTTTACCTGATAAAGCAGTTTCTCCGAAAAGATTATCTCTCAAAGGAAATGTTGCATATTTTAGATATGTTTCAACTCTAATTTGTTTATGAGGTAAATCTGATGGTAATTTAAATGGAGGGGGAAAGTCTCCTTCAAAAGATTTTACTGATATGATATCTTCAAAGTCGTCTATCAGAAGTATAATTCCGCCATCAGCATGTGTAACTGCTATTAAAGTTTTATTTATATTACTTAACAATTTTGATAAGCCTTCTTTTCTGTCAGAAAAGGCATTATAACTTTGCAATACAAAATCTCTACTTATGTCCAATAAGTCTTTTTGGTCATCACTAAGCTTTTCGATTATAGGATATGCAGGAGAATTTGCAGTTGGTGTTTCTTGCTGTGATATCGAATCTTCTTTCTTTTTTTCAGATTCTTTTATAGCTGGTAAAGTAATTGTTATTGCACAAAAAGGAATAAAGATAAATGTAGCTCCAAACAAAGTTAACGCTAGAGACATCAATCCTGGATTTATAACTGTATATAAAATACCTATTATGAGTATAATTAATGAAAGAAATACTATAAAACTAATCTTTGCTGATTTACGCTTTTTTATTATTAATAAAAAAATAAATAATAATAATGCAACACCAGCTGTTGCAAGCAAAGGTATGTATGCAAAAGCATCTATTGCCAAAATCACTTCTCCCTTAAATTTTTTATTTTCAATAATTGTAACATTGAATATTGTAGTCGTCAAGAATTGTACAAATTTATATAATTCCTAATATTGTCAAACTTTTCATTTGACAATATTC
>JAILNT010000096.1 GCA_024691265.1 Treponema sp.
TATTTATTCAAGTAGATTTTTAATTAATTTAATGACTTATTTTATAAGAAATATTGATAAAAAAAGTTTCATAGAAAATCTTTATCTATGAAACTTGAAGTAAGAAAATTGAAAAGAAATAAAAAAGTTTAATTTATCCACATAATATAGATAAATGTAGAAAATGCAAATAATAAAGCCTGTCCAGAAAGTCCTGCCATAAAACCTATAAAAGTATTGCATCGTTGTGCTGTCCAAAACAATATTGCAAATATAGACAGTATTATTAATGCTGCTAAAATCATTTGTTGATACCTTCCCTGATAATTTAGTGTGTGTGTTGAAGCTTATTTTAAGCATTATTTAATGATATGTCAATTAATAAAATGCTTTATAATTAAATTAATACAAGTACCAATATAGTTAAAAACTATCTATTTATAAAAAAAGCACAATACAAAGAAATATATTTTGCATTGTGCTTTAATAATATCCAAAAATTTTCTTATATTTTGAAAAAAGAAATAATTTCAACAAGCTTTTGAGCTTCAGAGTTTAATTCTTCAGCCATTGCTGCCATTTCTTCTGCTGCACTTGCATTTTGCTGTACAACGCTATCTAACTGAACTATAGCTGTCGAAACCTGTTCAGCACCTGTATCCTGTTCATGACTAGCTGTAGCTATTTCAGAAATAAGATTAGATGTATGTTCTATATCAGGGACGACTTCACTAATAAGCTTACCAGCATTTTCAGCAGTTTCCATTGTGCTTGCCGAAATAGCACTTATTTCTCCTGCAGCCTGTTGTGTTCTTTCTGCAAGCTTTCTAACTTCAGAAGCAACAACAGCAAAACCTTTTCCAGATTCACCAGCCCGAGCTGCTTCTATAGCAGCATTCAAAGCTAAAAGATTAGTTTGAGAAGCTATATCTTCGATGATTAAAATCTTTTCAGCAATTATTTTAACAGATTCTACAGCTTTCTCTACAGCTTCTTTACCAGATTCACTTTTTATACTGGCAGCTTTTGCCATATCACTAGTTTTAGAAGCGTTATCGGCATTCTGACGAATATTACTTGTCATTTCTTCCATAGTTGCACTCATTTCTTCTGTAGAAGCTGCCTGTTCACTTGCACCAGTAGAAACAGACTGACTAGATGATGAAAGTTGTTCTCCACCAGTTTTCACCTGTAAAGCAGAATGTTTAACGGACTCAACAGTTTTAAGCAATGAATCATGCATTTTAAGTAAGGCATTTGCCATTTTTCCAAGCTCATCTTTACGGTTAAAGATTTTTTCTGCCTTATCTTTATTTTTGAAGGTCAAATCTCCATTAGAAATATCTGTAAGTGCGTTTTTAATAAAATTAACAGGTTTCGAAAGAAGAGTGCCATAAGTCCATGCAGAAAGCCCTGCGATAGCAAGGAAGAATATTAAAAGGAATAATATTGTTCTCTGCATTCTAGTAACAGAATCCATAAAAGCTTTAGTCGGTGCAAGAATTGCAATTGACCAATTTGTAGAAATATCATTGTCCTGAATAGAAGAATACGCTGCATAATACTTTTTATTATCAAAATTTATAGAATCTATGTTTTTTTCTCCCTGCATCATTTTAGAAGATATTCCATATAAATCTTTATATTTAATGTCTTCTGCCATTAAGCTTTCAAAACTTTTAGAACTTGATTCAATTCCCTTAATGTTATTTGCAATGATTATTCCATCATTTTTATTTATTATGAAAGCAGAACTTCCTTCAACAATGTTTAGCTTCGAAATAAAATCATTCAAAAGTTGAGTGCTTGTATTTACTCCAAGAATTCCTATGATATTTTCATTTTCATCTTTCAATGGAACCGCGAAATAAATAGAAAGTAAACCGGAAGTTTTAGAAACTATAGGACCTTCAAGGGCTGGATAACCTTTTATAGCTCCCTGGAAATAGTTTCTGTCTTTTATATTGAATTTTTTCCCAAGAGATGTATAGCCGTCTCCATTTTTATCTGCCATGACAAAATAATTTGCACCAGAAAAAAGCTGTTCATCTCCTTTAATCTTTTTAAGCTTTTCTTGTATTGAAAGATTTGCTTTTAAATCTTCTCTTTCAGAAAGTGCCGTTAATACATTGATATTTGCATGAATTTGAGAGCTTGCAAATTGATTTACAGTATCTAATAAAGGGATAATACCTTGATACGCAGTGTTATTTACTGCATTTTTTGCAAAATGAGCAGATAGAAATGTAAGTGATATTCCTAACCAAAATGACCCGGCTAAAATGAATAAGGTTATTGCAAGACGTATACTCTTCATAAGAATACTCCTTAAATTTTATTGAAGCTTTCCATTAATATTAATTATAAGAGCAGAAATAAAGGATTTCTTGTCTTGTCTTGCAATTTTATTTAATTTACCCTTTTAGAAGTTATGAAAATTGTATAAAACGCTTTTAACATAGTTTTTTTATAAAATTTCTTCAATTCTATTCAGTATCAATTTATCAGCTGGTAGCCAATTAACAGAGTGTAAAGTCTCCTTTGTAAGCCATTTAGCATCTTCGTGTTCAAGAAGTTTTAGTTCACCTGAAATAATCGTGCATAGAATACAGTGCATGGTGAGATGAAAATCAGGGTAATCATAGTCTATAACACCAAGGATTTTTTCAGCTTTTACTTCTGTTGCTAATTCTTCTTGAATTTCCCGTACAATACATTCTTCCGGACTTTCGCCGCTTTCTAATTTACCGCCAGGAATTTCCCAGCCGTCTTTATAATCTCCGTATCCTCTTTGAGTAGCAAAGACTTCTTTTTTCTGACTAGCTGGATTTGTACGGATAATGACCGCTCCGCTTACAATAATGTTTTTCATATTGAAAAGATTTTACTTGATTTACTAAATATAGAAAAGCTTCCTTTCTGTCATAAATCTGTAGCTATTTTATTTTCAGATTCCTTAATTAACTCTCTAAACTCAGAATAATCTTTAACTTTTTGCGGAATATAAAAAGCTTTTGTTCCAATTTTTGCAGTTTCATTTGCAAAAGGTTTTATTGTCCATAGAGAGCCAGTTTTATTCTCATCTTTTGAAGGATAAATAAACTTTCCAAGTCTTGCATCCATGACATGAATATAAGAAATCATCTGCCGGAGGATTTTTTTCATCGAAGTTTTTGTATTTAGCATCAAGAATTATATCTGCTAATTTTTCTTTCAAGTCATGACCTTGTTTAGGTTTATAAAAATTTTCGTAATTTATTTTCGTAAAATTGCAGATTTTCGTAATTTATGCTATTTTTTTCGTAAAATGATATTTTTGGAGGAAAATTTATGCAGGAATCTGCTTTAATTGAATTGATTACGAAAATTAAGAAAAGAAAGACAGAAACTTCAAAAATTGAATTTAAAAGAGCAAAAAGTTAATATCTTTGCAATTAATTTATTTTCTCATAAAAAAAGGCAGCTCTCCGAAAATATTGGAAAGCTGCCTTTTATGTTAACAAATTACTTCTTTTATTTTTCCATAGAAGCAAGTTTATGCTGTAAATCAATAATCTGCTTGTGTAGATAATGGTCTACAGTAAATTTCTCTAGAATGCCAACCGGCTTACCATTTTTATCAACAACACTTACAGCATCTGTATCGTAATCATTAAAAAGCTGATAAGCTTCTGGAAGCGACATGTCCGGATTACAAGAAACTTTTGCAGGCTCCATAATATCCATTGCAAGCAGACTTTCTCCCATTTCGCCAATTTCCATAGCTTCCTTCAGATGTTCAAGAGAAATCTGACCTATAAGCTTGTCTTTCTGATTGTTTTCAGTGCCGCGAACTTCATAATTAGAATTTTCATGCTTACTGAAATTCCTTATAATCTGACCAAGCATTGTATTATCATCAACGATTGTATAAGAGCTTTCATCACAGATTTTAACATTATTAACGGTAACATCTTCAACTTTAGCTTTCTTCATAATATCGTCTATTGTAACGTCAAGACCAACTTCACCGGCTTTTGTAACACCATACTTTACAAAGATTGGTCCGATTATCTGAACAATAAAAGTTGTAGCCGTGATAATAAGCATAACTTCAGGACCGATAGAATTAGGGAAGTCATTTGCAACAGCAATACTCAAACCTATTGCAACACCTGCCTGGCTGAAAAGACAGAAAGGAAGATACTTATATACTGTTACAGGAGCTTTTGTAAGTCTTGCACCAAGACGGCTTCCTATAGTCTTTCCCAATGTACGGCCGCCTACATAAAGCAAAGCGATTACAGCAATAAAAGGAGTTAATATCCAGATATTAAGTTTTGCACCTACAATAACAAAGAATAAAACATAGATAGGGGGAGTAAACTTTTCTACAAGCTTAAACATACCTCTTGTTTTTGCCTTTGAAAAGTTAGTCATATAGAAACCTATGAACATAGATGCAAGAATGTTATCAAGACCTAAAACATCACACACACCAGCACAAAGGAAAAGAAGTCCTAAAGAAAAACCTAATACACGACCATCTTGTCCCATGATGTTTTTTAATATTAGATTCAAAACAAAGCCAAAAGCCATACCAAGAAGAGCTGAACCGAATATATCATAGGCAATTTTTACAAGCTGAGCCACAAAAGAAACCTGATGACCGTCAAGTAAAGGAGTTGCAATAGTAGAAGCGATTGCATAAAGGATTAAAGCTACAGCATCGTCCATTGCAACAATACCTAAAATCATTGTTGTAAGAGGACCTTTAGTGCGGTATTCTTTCAAAACGTCTGTAGTTGCAGCCGGAGCAGTTGCAGCACAGATAGCACCAAGAAGTATACCTATAGAAAAAGCCATTAAAAAATTTTTTGTAAAAAGATATGTAGCAGTTCCCGTAAGAATTCCTACAACAAAAAAAGGAGTAATAGATTCACCTAAAAGAATACCAATAAATTGTTTACCATATTTCTTTATAACATCAATCTTTAATTCAGCACCAACAAGAAGACCTATTAACGAAAGAGAGGCTGTAGAAATAGGATTCAGGGCTGCTATTGTTTCTTTCCCTAAAATTACAAAGCCGGAAACGCCTAAAAAGATACCTATAACAATATAACCTACAACCTGAGGTATTCTGAGCTTTTGGAATAAAAGTCCTCCGAAAGAACCGAAGAACATCATAATTCCAACCAGTAATAAAAATTGCGAACCATTTAGACTCATAAAATGAAAAACAGCAGGCAAAAGATTTGCAAATGGGTTATCCATATTTTTCCCCTAGTAAAATTTTGTAAATTATATAGATATTTTAAAAGCTTGTTAACAGCTTTCAGAAAACAAAAAAAGACCTTAACAATCTTTATTTCATTAAAAAAAATGAAAAGAATAGTTAAAGTCTTTTTATTAAAATTATTATATTAAAAATATAGTTAGTACCGTATATCTACAGTATGCGTTTTATCATCAGTTTTTACAGTTACTCCGTCAAGATAGCCTAGAACAGCTTCAAGTTCTGCAATTAATTCTCCAGAATCAGAAACAATAAACTCTGCATTTGTAAGATTTTTATCAGCTCCTGAATCAACAATAATAGCAGTTTCACCACAAACCAAATCTATACGCTTTCCTTTTTGATTTTCTATAGTAAGCAAAGGTAAATGAAAAGAAGTTAAATAAGGTGGAAGTTTCCCCTCTTTTTGATATGTATAGCTAAACTTAACGCCTGCTTCTTTCAAGCTTTCCAAAACCGGTCTTATTTCACAAATTACACCTGTCGCAGTATCAGGGCGATAAGCATCTTGTGTAAAAGAAACAGCTTTTCCATTAACAGTTATAGAGTAAGCTTCCCTTTTGGCTTTTTTTATCTTTTTTATACCTACATCAGTTACTAGCATTTTATCCTGAACTAAAGGCTCAAAACTATTGATAGCAAATTGCTGAGGCTTTTCTCTAGAGTCTTGATAAAGTTTTTTTGACTCAATGGTCACACTTGCAGCTCCTAGATTTTTAGAAGTTGCCGTAAGGGTAAATTTCCCGGCTACAGAGCTTGCACGCACAAATACACGATTACAGCCACATTCAGCAAAAACATGATTTTTATGAATTACAGACTCCGCACCGACTTTTCCTGAATTATAACCACCTAAAAATACCCCCTGTCCACTAGATTTAAAATCAATGCGGTTACATGCAGTAGGACAAAGATTTCCGTCTTTATCAACAACAGCAACATCAAAAAAAGCAATGTCTGAACCATCTGCAATAAAGCCATTTGGACCTGTTACCGGAATTAAAATTATGTGATGAGCTTCTCCGGCTGTATGTTTTTTATCTTCTGCAATAACTAGTCCGTCTTTATTATAAGCTTTTGCAATAACAGTGCCGCTTTGAGTTACATCAACATCAGGAATGGCAAAAATAAAGATATTTGAAGCATCTTCTGCTTTTCCTACAAATTTTCCATTTACGTATAACTCTACTTTTGCAGTATCAGGAGTTGCTACTACATATACAGTTTTGTGAAGAGGATCTCTTTGCAGTTTTTTAGCACTTTCAGTCCAGTAAAAAGAATCCCAAACCTTATCGTTATATATGTAATTATTTTTTGTTAAAGGAGGATAATTCCAATGACCTACAATGTGAATCTTTGATAAAGGAGATTGCATTACCTGGACAGCGTAAAAAGATTCTTTTTTTATACGGATAGGGTCAACCCTGCCACTAGTGCGACAATTTTCCGTTCCGCTGTTTCTGCCATGCATATTTGAATCTGACCAGACCATCATGGCAGCTCCTGAATAATAATTATTACCGCTTTCTCCACCTACACGATTATGCCAGAAGTATGCATAACCATCTTCTTCCGACGGCAAAGAAAGAATATGGTCTTCTTGTGTCTGATCCCAGACATCATAATGATCTTTCTTTTTACCTCCATCTCCAAGCCATAGATTTTTATAATCATAATCAGGAGGAGTAAAGTCGTCAAAGATTCTTCTAGGGCTTTCATCTCTCTTGAATTCTGTTTCAAGCATCGGGATATTTTTTCCCACTGCCTTCATTGCATCTTTTGCCTTTTCATCATGCCGCCATATCATGGTGCCCGCCCATTCAGCAGCAGCAATTTGTTCCGGAGTTGATATACTCCTGCAGCCCATAAGCCTGAAACCGTCAGGGTCAAGTTGCTTTCTTAGCTTGGTCATTTCTTCCATGTGGGAAGCTGAAACTGCATTGTTACCAGCTTCATAGAACCAGACAGAAGGAGAATTCCTAAAATAAATGATTGCATCTCTCATGACTTCTACACGCTGTGCCCATTGCCTTCCTTCCGCATCTCTTTCTTTATCTCCTGCAGGACATATTGAAACAATGCCGTATTTATCTCCGGAGCGGATAGCAGAAGGTTTTGGCGAAACATGCATCCAGCGGATATAATTTGCATTACTTTCCCTTACTAGCTGCATGTCATAGTCAGTAAGCCAGTCTGGAGCAACACCGATTACAGCCCATTCATTTGTTGAACGCTGGGCATAGCCTTTTAGATAAATATTTTTCCCATTTATTAAAAGTCCGCCTCTGCTTTCATCATATGCAATTTCTCTAAATCCTGTAATTCTTCTTTCTTCGTCAAGAACAATATCACCGTCTTTTAAAAGAGTCCTTACGGTGTAAAGATAAGGTTCTTCAGGAGACCAGAATTTTATCTTTTCAGCTTTGCCTTCTGCCTTTATATGACTTACGTCTACAGTTTCTATAGATACTGGGGAAGTTTTTTCTGCATAGGCATCTTGAGGCACTACCGTCAAAAAAGCCACTCCCTTATCTTTTGCCACATCAACATTTTCTTCTTTTTTGAAATGGGCTTTAACTTCTCCGTTACTGTCTTCAACAAAAACTTCAAGCGTAATGTTTTTCCCTGAATCGCTTTCATTTCTTATTTCAGCATCTACAGAAATAGTTGCAGTTCCTTTTGAAAAGTCAAAATCTTTCGCAGTAATGTAGTTACCTGTAGTTTTCAAGTTTGAATACAAAGGTAAAGTCTGATAGATTAAACCTCTTGTATGTAAAATTACGTTACCAGTAAGCCCACCCTGAACTTCATTAAAGTCTTTCGTGTTCCATTCATAGCTGCTGCCGCTCTGGTCACCCCATGAATTTCCGGGCTGAGTTTCTTTTGTCTGAAAGCTTGCACCCCTGCTAGCAGCGTTATCAGTTGCAACGGCAATAAGATTTTCTTTTCCGGGAATAATAAATTTACTGATGTCAAAAGCAATAGCAGTAACGCCTGCTTCATAATAGCCAGCAGCTTTCCCATTTACCCATACATAAACAGTCTGTCTCACAGCTTCAAATTCAAGGAAAAACTTTTTCCCTGCATCAGTTTCTGGAATATTTACCTTTTTTCTGTAGAACATAAAACCACGGAAAAGACTTTGTTCTCCAGCATCTACAATAGTTTCATCAAAAGAATCTTCTGCATTTACTGCATGCGGAACGCTCACAGTTTCCCATTTCTTATCATTGTATTTTTCTTCATAAAAATTAGATTTCCCAGATTTTACAGCTTCCAATGCTTTTGCCAAAGGAAAATCAGTAACTTTTTTGAATTTCCAGCCATAATTCAAATTGTAATCAATAGTCGGCTGAGCTTCGTTTTTGTTTTCTGTAGCATGTGTTAAAGAAAACACTGTCATAAAGGCCATCATATATAATATTAACTTTTTCATATTCTCTATCATACATCGACTTTTCTTATACCGCATCAAAAAAATATGTCATAGGCTACTATTTAAGCCTTTTGTAAGTGGCGACTTGTCTCGCAATTCAAAAAAATGGAAGTGGACTAGGACTTTCACTGTCATACAAAATTATGAAAAAGCATGGCGGTAATCTAAGCTTAACAAGAAAAATTGAAGGATACACAAAAGCCTTTGTAGTAGAATTTTAGAAAGTTAATGACAGAACTGCTATAAGTTATGCTTTTAAGGGATTAAGACGCTTCTTTTTGTTTATATTTCAAAAAAAATTAATTTTTTAAATTTAAACTATCAATTTTTTAACAAGAATTCCCACTTATTTAAGTATGAAAAAATAAGGTAAAAAATCCTAAAGGAGACTTGTATGAAACTTTACCTTGATATGGATGGTGTTCTTGTAAATTTCAGAAAACAGGCAGAAAAATATAGACTCTATATAGGAAAAGAGGGAATTAACTGGTTTTTCGTATTCCTCATGGGAAAAAGATTCTGGAATTCAATGGAATGGCTTAAAGATGCAAAAAGTTCATATTCTAAAATAGAAAATTACTGCAAAATACATGGACACGAAATCTATATATTAAGTAGTGTCGGCTTTAATTCTGGAAAACAGGGAAAAATTGAATGGATAAAAAAGCATACAAATATTCCAGAAAAAAACATTATTATCGTAAAAAAATCTTTATTGAAAAAAAATTACGCTGTAGCTGATAGCCTACTTATTGATGACAGAAAGAAAAATATTTTCCAGTTTATTGAAGCCGGAGGAAATGCACTTTTGTTTGATAAATGGAATAACAATATCTTGGAAAAAATAAAAGAAAAATTAGCAAATCAAAAAGAAAACTAACAAATATTTATAAGTTTTTTGTCAATTTTTTATAGCAACTACTATCTAATATTATTATAAGGAGAAAAAAATGGACGAACTTTATAAACTTATACTAAAAAAAACAGAAGAAAAAAATAACATAATGGAAGAACTAGAAAAAAAGTCACAGTATGCAAAAAATGCAATAGAGGAAATATATAGCGGCAGGGAAAAAAAACTAAAACTAGACCAGCAAAAAATATTATCTCTACTTGAAGATGGTGATTTTGAAACTGCAATGCAATGTATCAATGAAAGTAATGATATTTTAAATGAAAATGCAAACGAAAAAATAAAAGAAAAAATAGAGGACTATAATTTACGCAATTGTAAGATTGATTAGATTTGTAAAATCTTGAAAAAGTCATAAAAAAATGAATACTTGTCTTATGAAAATCATCTTTTGTGGTCCTCCTCATTCAGGAAAAACAGTTTTAATTCATAATCTTGAAAAATTTATGCCATCATCATCTTATATTACAGTTCGAGTTCACAAGGACGGAGAAGGAAATTGGAGCAATAATCCTGACCAAAATCAAGTGAAATCTGTCAGAATAAAAAGTGATTATGACGAAGAATTTATAAAAGAAAAATGTGAAGAAATCAAAAAAAACAGCACTCCAATTATACTTGTAGATATAGGTGGTAAACTTCAAGACGATAAAATTCCTATATTTAAAACCTGCGACTCCTTTGTGATTATAAGTAACGACAAGAAAAAAATAGATGATTGGCTTGCTTTTGGTGAAAAATATGCTTGTAAATGCATTGCAATTCTAGATTCAACACTTGAAGAAGAAGAATGTATTTATCAAGCAAGTCCTATTTTAAAAGCTAAAATTTCTAACCTTGAAAGAGGAACTGATAAAAAAAATTCTCCTGTCATAAAAGCATTAGCAGATTTTATCATTTCAAAATCTAATTATAGCAAAAAAAATATGCCTTTTCAGAATTCCTCTGTAATTGATTTTATTGAAATTGCAAAAAAACTTGATTGCGGAAGTTATGAAAATCAAAATGATAAAAATACATTTCATGCTGATTTTACCGCAGATAAAGCAATAAAGTTATACGATACCATTGCGGATATTGCAAATAAATCAAAATTGAAATCTCTAAAAATATGGAATGCTCGAGCCAATTGGACTGCCGTTTTAGCAGCTCAAAGTCTTATTGAACACAACATAAACAAAATAAGTTTATATGATTCAACGATGGAAAAATACATTGAACTTAAAATTTTGCAGCTAAAAGAAAATGCTAAAAATAAAGCTATCCTTGATATCAATATAATAGAAGAAACTAGCGAAATTTTCATGGACATAAAAGCAGAAAGGAAAATTTTTCTTGAAGACCTTAACAGTATTCAGCT
>JAILNT010000097.1 GCA_024691265.1 Treponema sp.
TTTTCCATCAAATATGATTTTTCCATCAGTAGGATTATACAATCTTATAACAGAACGTCCTATTGTACTTTTTCCACTTCCTGATTCACCTACAAGCCCATAAGTTTCTCCTGCATAAAGTTCAAAAGAAACATCATCAACAGCTTTTACTGTATAATTACTAGATACCTTAAAATATTGCTTTAGATTCTCTACTTTTAGTAAAGGTGTTTTTGTGTCAGCCATAATTAATTACCTCCATCTTCGTAGAGTTTACTTTTATAAACACTTGCATCTTCTTTCATTTTCAAGATTCTATCCCTAAGCTCTTTTGGCATATCGATTTTTGGTGCTCTAGGGTCAAGAAGCCAAGTTGAAGCATAATGACTATCAGAAACTTTAAATACAGGAGGTTCAAGCCTATTATCAATATTCAAAGCGAAAATATTCCTAGGAGCAAAAGCATCTCCTTGTACAGGGTATAAAAGATTTGGAGGAGAACCTGGGATTGTATAAAGTCTTTCATCGGCAGTATCTAAATCTGGCATAGAAGATAAAAGTCCCCATGTATAAGGGTGTCGAGGGTCAAAGAAAATTTCTTCAGACTTTCCTCTTTCTACAATTTTTCCGGCATACATAACATTTATATAATCAGCAACCTTTGCTACAACCCCAAGATTATGGGTAATAAAAATTACAGAAAGATTTCTTTCTTTTTGAATCTTCTTTATTAAATCAAGTATTTTTGCCTGAATTGTTACATCAAGTGCCGTTGTAGGTTCGTCACAAATCAAAAGTTCAGGATTACAGGCTAATGCAATAGCTATAACTATTCTCTGCCTCATTCCGCCTGAAAGTTGATGAGGATAATTTTTCATACGCTTTTCAGCATCTGTAATACCAACTTCTTCAAGTAATTCTACGGCTTTTTTATAAGCATCTTTTTTTGTTATATCAGAATGAAATAACATTCCTTCCATAACCTGCTTACCTATATTCATTGTAGGGTCAAGACTTGTCATAGGGTCTTGAAAAACCATAGCAATTCTTTTTCCGTTTATATTACGCCTGATATCTCCTACTTTCATTTTCAGGATATCAAAATCGGAATTATCTATAAAAGAGTGGTAATTAATAGTTCCACTATTCACAATAGAATTTTTTGCAAGAATACCCATTACAGCCTTTGTCGTAACTGATTTTCCGGAACCAGATTCACCTACTATTGCAACAGTTTCACCACGTTTTACTTCAAGATTTACACCTCGAATTGCATTTACAAGACCTGCCGTTGTCTTAAAAGAAATAGAAAGATTATCTACTTTTAGAATAGTATCTGCCATAACTTAAGCCTCCTTAAACTTAGGATCCAGAGCTTCTCGTAATCCATCAGCAAGCATATTAAAGCTCAACATAAGGAAAGCAAGAACAAGAAGAGGAGGAACAATCTGATAAGAATGAGTTGTAAAACTATTAAATGCATCACTAATTAAAGACCCCAAGCTACATTGAGGGACAGGAATACCTAAACCTACAAAAGAAAGAAATGCTTCTGTAAAAATTGCTGTTGGAATACTGAACATTGTCTGTGTTAAAATTTGCCCAACGATATTAGGTAAAATCTCATGGAATATAATAGAAAAACTTGAAGCACCAAGGGTTCTTGAAGCAAGAACAAATTCTCTTTCTTTGAGATTAAGCATTTCAGCTCTTGCAATACGGCTCATACCTATCCATTCTGTTATCATAAGAGCAAATATGATTGTTGCAATTCCTGGCTTTAGTACCAGCATCAAAAGTGTAACAATAACAAGTCTTGGTATGCCATTTACTATTTCTGCAAAACGCTGCATGACACTATCAACACTACCTCCAAAATAACCAGAGATAAGTCCATAGCTTAATCCTATAATCATATCGATAAGAACGGCAATAACAGAAATATAAAGAGAAACTCTTGTTCCCATCCATGTTCTAGTCCAAATATCACGACCAAGAACATCAGAACCAAACCAGTAATAAACGTCATCATCTCCATTTTTTTCATAAAGATTAATTTCCCTTACTCCGGTTGTTGTTTTCATTTTCTCAACACCATTAAATATAGGTGTATTCTTAAAAAGTTTTATTCTTGGTGCATAATTTTTCTGAGCAAGATTCTGACTAGAATAAGTATAACTTGTCATAGAAGGCCCTAAGAAAGCTAATATTGCAATAACAATTATAGCTAAAAGGGAAATCACTGCACCTTTATTAGAGATAAAGCGATAAAATACTTCCTTCCAATATCCCATACTAGAGAATGTTGAATCAATTTTTGAAATATCATCTTCGCTTACAAGTTTGAAATCATCAGCAAAAAATCCTGCTGGAGCTTCAAATACATCTTCATTTTCTTTCACAATATTTTCAATCTTATTATCAGTCATTTGAAGCCCCCTGAAGTCTTATTCTTGGGTCGATTATTCCGTAAAGAATATCAACAACAAGCATTATCACAATGTACATTGCACTATAAATAAAGCTTAATGAAACAACTACATTGTAATCATTCGATGTAATAGCTGTTACAAGCAGAGAACCTACACCAGGGATAGAAAAAATCTTTTCAATAACAAGAGAACCTGTCATCAAATCAACAATAAGAGGAGCTAAAACAGTTACAATAGGAATAAGAGTATTTCGAAGTGCATGACGAACGATAAGTTTTACACCATAAATACCTTTACTTTCTGCAAGCTGCATATAATCACTTGATAAAGCTTCAAGCATTTCTGTTCTTGTAAAACGAGCTATAGAAGCAAGTGTAAACATGCAAAGGGAAATACTTGGAAGCACATAAGATTTGAATAAATGTGCCGTACTAAAAAGCATCGGAAACCATTTAAGCTTAAAGCCAAATTGATAGCTTAATGCCAATGCAAATACATAACTTGGGATAGAAACTCCTATAACAGATATAATAGTTGCAAGGGTATCCCATATGGTATTATGAAAAATTGCTGCAACAATACCTAAAACTAAACCTATCAAGGCACCAATAAATACAGAAAAAAATCCGATTTTTATGCTTATTGGTAAACGCTGTGCTATAAGCTGACTTATAGGAGTATTTTTACTTATATTATAACTTACTCCAAAATCACCCTGAAACATGTTTGCTACATACTTAAAAAACTGCACTACAACAGGCTTATCCAAACCATACTTTGCATACAAAAGCGTCTTTTGCTCTTCAGAAAGCTTTTCATCATTAAAAGGAGAACCTGGCATAAATTGCAGCAGCATGAACAATACTAATGTAATGGCCATGAGCGTAAAGAACGAAATCAGGATTCTTTTCAATATATATTGTTTCAAAATCTCAACCTTAAACTCTAAAATAGTAATAATAGTAAAAAGCCCTGCCTTATTATGACAAGGCTTTTTATTTTACAGATAAAATATGTTAATAAGGATTTACTCCTTTACAGCGTCCTTATATACACGAAGCAATGCAACAGCATGGAAATCAACATTCTTTACATTACTCTTTATCATACATGCATCTGACTGCTGATAAACTGGGAAAATAACAGCCTCAGAAAGAATATATTTTTCAGCTTCTTTCATTGCAGCCCAGCGTCCTTCAAGATTCTGACAAAGGTCACCTGTCTTACATCTTGTGATAATTGAATTATATTCAGGATTGCTCCAGTTACCCCAGTTATTTGCATTTCCCTCAATCCAAAGTTCAAGATATGTCATAGGATCTGCATAATCAGGACCCCATCTTGTAAGACCAAGCTGATAATTTCCAGAACGCATATCCTGAAGTCTCTGCTTCTTTGGCTCAACATGAAGGTCAATTTTTACACCAGGCAAAGTGCTTTCAATCTGCTCTTTTATAACTGCAGCAACATTCTGCTGAATAACTGTATCATCTACAAGGAATTCAAATGTAAAGCTATCTTTTCCAAGCTCTGCTTTTGCTTTATTTAAATATTCAACAGCCTTTGCTTTATCATCAGAACAGAAGTCTGCATATAAAGTCTGACTTGTTGTAAAATCTTCGCCTTTTGCATTAAAAGCATATCCACTAGGAACTGCTACATACGAAGCTTCAGAACCATCTTTTACAACATTTTCAACCAAGCTCTTACGGTCAATAGCATTTGTTAAAGCAAGACGCATATTCAAATTTCCAAGGTCAGCATCTCCAGAAATATTTGGACAGATATACCAAAGAAAACCTGATGCTACAGTCTGGAATTCAGGATCTCCCTGAACCTGATCAACCTGGTCACCAGAAATCTTAATAAGGTCAAGCTCTCCACTCTGATAATTCATTAAAGCCTGCTGACTGTCTTTCAATACCTGATAGTTGATACCATCAAGCTTTACACGCTCTGCATCATAATATTTATCATTCTTTTCAAGCTTTATATTTAATGCTGCTGGCTGATAATCTGTTAGAATATAGGCACCATTACTTAAAACAGTATCTGCACTTGTTCCAAATTTATCACCGCACTTTTCATAGAAAGCCTGATTTACTGGATAGAAAGTTGGGAAATAAAGGATAGAATCAAAATAAGAAACAGGAACTTCAAGTTCAACCTGTAATGTTTTTGCATCTAAAGCTTTTACTCCAAGCTCTTCCAAAGGAAGTTTTCCAGCTTCAACTTCGTATGCATTCTTTACATGACCAATATCAGTAAGCATATATGCATATTCAGAGGCTATTTTAGGATCTGCAGCTCTTCTCCAGCCAAAAACAAAATCATTAGCTGTAACAGGATCTCCATTTGACCATACAGCATCTTCACGGATTTTAAATGTATAAGTAAGACCATCATCAGAAATAGTTTCACCAGCACAAAGAGCATCTGTTGTAGAACCATCAGCCCTCATCTGTTTCAAACCATCTGTAAAATTAGCTATAAGTTCCAATGCAGTACCATCAGTTGCAATCTGAGGGTCAAGAGATTCAATCTCAACTTCAAACATTACATTTAATACTTTATTAGCGGCTTCTTTTGATGTTGCTTTCGTTGTTGTAGACGAAGCTGACTTATCGCCACAAGATGTAAAAAGCCCTAATGCTAAAACAGAAGCAACAAGGCCTGTAACCATTTTCTTCATTATGTTCCTCCAAAAAAAAAGGAGCTGCAAAACAGGTAAAAACATTATAGTCCTGCAGTACAACTCCATTGTCTTTAAGAATAATAAAGAAAAGTATTATTTATGTAAAGTAAAAAACGAAAAAAATGCAATATTTATTAAATATTGTGCATAAATTCTCAATATTTTTTAGAAACCGTTCTTCCACCCCAATAATGAGAATTATTTTTTTCATGCTCTATAGCTTTATCAAAATCAACCTCTGGAGAACAATTGCGTTCTATTTGCAAAGATGTTTTATGAAGCCTTTTTATACATTCCGATTTATCATTATAGCCAAGTTTAGATTTTTCTATACTTTCATGAAGAATTCGTATCGATTCGTCATATATCTTTACAGGAACAGGGAAAGGATTTCCGTCTTTTCCCCCATGAGCAAAAGAAAAACGAGCAGGATCTGTAAAACGGGAGGGTGTTCCGTAAATAACTTCACTGACAAGAGTAAGCGACTGTAAAGTCCTAGGTCCTAAACCTTTAGTTAAAAGTAAACTCTCAAAATCAGCTGGATTCGAAGTATATGATGTTGCAAGAACAGCTCCAAGCCGTTTTATATCAATATCTTCAGCTTTGACTTCATGACGAACTGGTAAAATAATATTTCTAGAATTTTCAACAATTAATTCTGTATTTTCAGGAGAATCAAAAAGCTCCAATTGCCCCGAAGTTTTTTCGGCACAATTAATAACAGAAGAAATTTCTCTAATCATTCTGTCAGGATTTTCACGGCTCATATCTAAAATACAGTTCCTTGTTGCACAGGCTGCGGAATCAGTAAGATTTAATATTAGCCCACAATTTTCACCTGTAATACCAGTATGAGGCGAGTCAACAAAAGACGTTATGTTAGAAGAACACCAATGATAGCGGCGGGCAGTTTTGTTATCAGTATTCATGCCTTGTTGAACAACAGCCCAATCACCATCAGAACTAACAATAAAATTATGCTGATATAGCTGAAAACCGTCCTGCACAGCTGTATTGTCAACTTTTGCACAAAGTTTGCTATTTCTTACTAAAGCCTGTCCGTCTAAACCAGTTTTGTCAGACAAAACAAGAAGTTCATCTGGAGTATTTCTAGAATACTTACCCCTGCCACCACATACATAAAGCCCATATTCATTAGAGCGTTTATTAATTGCCCTCTTAAGAGCATACATAACACTTGTAGTGATACCTGAAGAATGCCAGTCCATGCCCAAAACAGCTCCAAAAGACTGAAACCACAAAGGGTCACTAAGCCGTCTTAAAACTTCTTTACGCCCATAGTTCAAAAGCAGAACTTCTATAATTTCCCCAGCTAAAAGCATCATTCTGTCTGAAAGCCATTTAGGGACTACTCCTGTATGAAGAGGTAAATCTGCATGACCTGTGCTTTTTATCATAAACATCACCTCATTAATCAACAAGTTTTATAATAGTATCGCTTTTTATACCGTAAGAAATATTTTTTGCATCTCCTCGTTTTTCAAGATTTTTGAATATAACTTTGTCCATACGTTTCAAAGAAAAAAAGCCTTTTTCCCTTGCAATTGCATCTCCATTTTTTGCTGAAACAGGTATTCTGCATTTTCCATCACAAATAAGGAAACGAAGTCGTCCCGCTTTATTTAGCATACCATCAGAAACAATTCTGCCAGAAAGCTGACCTTCATCTTTAAACATCAAATTATTATCATCTGCAGCTTTTAAAGAAAAATCCTTAGAAAATGCAACATAAGTCATTTTTACACTTTCTCTATCTAATTTTGCAACTTTTGCAAGAGCCATCATAGGCTCAACCTTTGGACACGGATATTCACAATGACAAGTATGATTTTCACCAGCAGCTAAAGCAGGACACACAGTAGAAAGAGAAGAACATGGAGCAATAGCAGACATTATACCTTTTTCAATTATCTTATCTCTTACCTTTAGCAAAGAACGGCTTGTTTCAAGTAAAGCTGGTTCGCATAAAATCATAAGCCCAGTTTCCTTCATCAGTGAAGCAACATCTTCTATAAAATCAGTACGCCGCAAAATCTTTTCATTGTCATGCTTCCAAAGCTCATTAAGTGCATGACAAGAGAAAATAAGGTCATAACCATCTGAAAGAAAATCAGAAAGTTTTTGTCTTTCAAAATCTGCCTGCCAAATCTTACAATCAACATTTTTATAGTAAGCCTTTATATGCTTTTGAGCATAGGACAGAGCCGTTCTACTATAATCAACTAAATCAAGCTTTATATAGCAATTCTTATCAGCTTCCAAAAGTTTATCCATAACAGCACAAGACACAGGACCTGGACCAGAACCAAAATCTAATAAGTGTACAGGCTTTTTTTGTTCAACAGATTTTTTTGCACATGCTTTTATAAAAGCTTTCACATTGGCATTTTTATCCAATATATACCACATCTGAAAGTATGAAATATTCCAATAATAAAGAAGATAAGCACCCAAAAGAGAATGGTCATTCATATATCCTGCACCTGCAAGATTTCTATCTCCTGTAAGACCTCTTTGTAGTCTTAACAAAGCATTTCCAACCTTTGAGATTTCTCTATTGTCCAACCTAGGATTCTTAACTCTTCCTGTCCATAGCGACAAAAGAAGAGAAACATGTTTATTTAATGATAATAAATCCATTATTTTATACTAGCAATTCAAAAGAATTTGTGCTAGTATACTACAACTCTAATCCCTTTAAGCAGCTCTTGGGAGCATGCATCTTATCAATAGGAGGTTTCTATGTCAGACGGCAATCGAAGCTCAAACATGGATTATCCTCCCCCTAGAGCTTCAAGCATGTCTAAAAACATGTCATGCAAGAATATTCATACAACAAAGAAGAACTCTTAAAACTCGCCGAAGATAGAAAATATATTTCGTTGCGGGAAAAACTTACTCACTTAAATGAAGTTGATACAGCAGACTTTATTACAGCTTTACCAGAAACACAGCAAATGCTGGTATTTAGTCTTACTGAAAAAGAAGTTGCAGCAGATGTATTTGCAAACTTGCCAGTAGACAATCAGGAAGCTTTAATTGATTCTCTTAATGACCAGCAGCTTTCAGCCATACTTGAAGACCTAGCAGTCGATGATATGGTTGATATGATTGGAGAATTACCAGCTAACATGGTAAAGCGTATCTTGAAAAGGGCGAATCCTGAAACAAGAGAGCTTATAAATAAGTTTTTACGCTACCCTGAAGACAGTGCTGGTTCCATAATGACAGCAGAATTCATTGACTTGAAAAAGGAAATGACTGTGAAAGATGCCATTGCAAAAATAAAAAAAATGGCACAAGACATGGAAACAATCTATACAGTATATGTCACAGATTTACAAAGACAACTAGAAGGAATTGTAAGCTTTAAGGATATAATTCTTGCAAAAGATTCTGCCTTAGTAGAAGACATAATGGAAAAAGATATCATCAGTATAAAAACAACTGATGACCAGGAGCATGTAGCAGAAATATTCAATAAATATGACTTTCTTTCCATTCCAGTAGTTGATGCAGAAAATAGGCTTGTTGGAATTGTCACCGTTGATGATGCTGTAGACGTAATGGAAGATGAAGCCACAGAAGATATTGAAAAAATGGCAGCCTTACAGCCATCTGAAAAGCCTTATCTAAAAACAAGCGTAATAGAGCTTGCAAGTCATAGAATTGTATGGCTTTTAGTCCTTATGATAAGCGGTATGCTCACCGGAGGTATTTTAGGACATTTTGAAGAAGCTTTTGTTGCAATACCTTTGCTTGTAACCTTTATTCCAATGCTTACAGATACTGGAGGAAATTCAGGAAGCCAGGCAAGTACTCTTATAATCCGTGGTATGACTGTTGGAGAAATACAGGCAAAAGATTTCTTTAAAGTTGTTTGGAAAGAACTACGAGTTAGTTTTGTAGTAGGTGTAATTTTAGGAACTGTAAATTTCTTGAGAATAATTCTTTTCTATAAGGGAGGAACTTTTCTTATAGCTTTAACAGTTTCGCTTGCAATGGCATGTACGGTTATGCTTGCAAAAACCTTAGGTTGCATACTTCCAATATTA
>JAILNT010000102.1 GCA_024691265.1 Treponema sp.
CTTCTTGCTATAGCATAACCACAAGGTAAAGCAATGAGAATGGTAATTAATGTTGATATGATTGATATTTTCAGGGTTCTTAAAAAAAGAATGCCATAAGAAGATGAAAGCATCTGTTTATAGGCTTTTAGCGTAAACTGAAGCTTTATTCCTCCGTATACATCTCTTTTTAAAAAGCTGTATAAAATAATTAATAGAAGTGGAACTACAAAAAATAATGTAAACCATGCACCCATAGGCCAGCCATAAATAGCTCCTGGTGTTTTTATTTTTCTCGCTCTTTCAGCGGGTGGTTGTTCCTTACTGTCTTTGCTCATTTGTTTATGTCCTCAACTATGTATCCGTCTTCTGCTGACCAAGAGACATATACAGTATCTTTCCATTGAATCTCAGGGCCGTCATCAAGATAATTTGTATGCTGCTTGAAAACTTTTATTGTTGTACCATTTTCAAGTTTTACATAAAATTTAGACTGGAAGCCTGTATAAACAGGTTCTGCAACTATTCCCTTAAATACATTTATGTCTTTTCTGTTGTGAGTATCAGGTTCTTCTCTTGTAATACGAATCTTTTCAGGTCTGATTGTGAAGCACACTTTTTGACCTATATCTGTATGTTCATAATCTGTTACAAGAATGTTTTTATCTTCTTCTTTTGTAGCCTGAGTATCACCTTTAAGACTTGCCTGCATTCCAAGTTCTGGAACATTTAGAGTAACCATAAAGTCATCATCTTTTCCAGGTGTTTTGTGAGGAATACATTCTACTACAGTGCTTTCAAAGAGGTTTGTTTCTCCTATGAATTGAGCTACAAAGTGTGTTGCCGGACTTTCATAGATTTCAAAAGGAGTTCCAACTTGAAGTACATGTCCCTTATTCATTACGGCTATTCTGTCACTAACAGCTAAAGCTTCGCTCTGGTCGTGGGTAACATATATAAAGGTAATACCGATTTTGTCATGAAGACGGTCAAGGTCTATGAGAAGATTTGCTCTAAGTTTTGCATCAAGAGCCGATAAAGGTTCATCAAGTAGAAGTACTTTTGGCTCGTTGATTAACGCTCTTGCTATAGCAACTCTTTGTTTTTGTCCTCCGGAAAGCTGATTAGGCTTTTTATACATATGCTCATCAAGCTGAACTAGATGAAGATATTCTTTTACTTTTTCATCTATTTCTGAGATTTCGCTTTTGTACATATTATTAAGCAGTTTTTTTGGAAGCCATGATAAACCCTTATGCTTATTTTTAAATTTAAGCATTAAAGGAAATGCTACATTGTCAAATACTGACAAATGAGGAAATAAAGCATAGTTCTGAAAAACTGTATTACTCTGTCTTTTGTTTGGTGGAAGAGGAACAACATTTTTGTCATCAAACAAAACTGTTCCTTCATCAGGATATTCAAATCCTGCTATTATTCTTAATAGCGTTGTTTTTCCACAGCCTGAAGGACCTAGAAGTGAAAAGAATTCTCCCTTCTTGATAGAAAAATTGATATCGTCCAACGCGTGGAAATCCCCGAAATGCTTGGACACATGGTTTATAGTAACAGCTCCTGATGTTGCTGTATTACCATTATTGATAAGATTGCCGTCCAACCTTTTTCCTCCATAATCTCAAAGAACGTAATAGTCTAAAGAAAATTGGTAAACTAAAATTAATTGAACAATGCAAGTAATATGAGAATTTGTCAATAGAAAAATGAAATCTTTATGATAAAAAAAATAGCTGTTTTTTCTAAAGGTTAGTTTTATCTTGAATTATATTTTTTCTGTTCTATTATTATAACTTAAGAGTCTTTGACAATCGTATTGAAATGTGAGATAGTAAAATCTAAATAGCACAATGTGAGGTTTTATATGGGTGCATTAATAGTTGGTATTTTATTTTTGGCTTTTACAGTTGTTTCTTGCATGCCTTCTCTTTTGGCTTGGGGTCCAGATGTTATAGATTTTTTGAAAGGTGGTCTTCCTGTATTGGCTGCTTTCATTGGTATCATAGCTATTTTTATTGGCTTTGCCGATATAAAAGATAAGAATGAAGCTAAGAAAGAAGAGGCTGAATCTAAGGCTTCTGAATCTAAATAATTAATGCTTTTAGTTTATGTGTTTTTATGCACATAAACTATATTTTTATATGTGCTCAAGAAGGAATTTTTTGAAGTCTTCTGGTAATAATGGCTTTGCATAAAAATAGCCTTGTGCCATGTCACAATCTATTTTCTTGAGAATATTAACCTGTTCTTCTGTTTCTACACCTTCACATATTGTAGTTTTTCCTAATTCTTTTACCATTTTCATCATAGATGTTAATATTATAAGAGATTCTTTTGAGCTTTCTGCTTGGCGTAAAAATCTTTTATCAAATTTTATGACATCGACAGGTATTTCGCTTAACATGTTCAAAGAAGATTCTCCTGAACCAAAGTCGTCCATTTCAACTGCAAATCCTTCGTTTTGTAAAAGTATGGTCATTTCTTTTAAGATTTCGTCATTTGCTCCTGCAAAACGTTCTTCCAATTCTAACTCTATATAGTCAGGAGTCAATAAAGGGTATTTTTGAAGCAATGTTTTGAAATCCCTTACAAATGAGAAAGGCTCATGATTTAGTCTTGATATGTTTAGTGAAACGGGTACTAAAGGACAGCCTTCTTTTTTTAATTGCTGTAAGTATTTAAATGTTTCATTGTAAACATAAAAATCAAGTTTACCAGCATAACCTGTTTGTTCTAGTATTGGAATAAAACTGTCTGGTGGTAAATAGCCGTTTTCAGGGCTATTCCAGCGGACAAGTGCTTCA
>JAILNT010000113.1 GCA_024691265.1 Treponema sp.
TAACAAATCCTCTATACATAAAATCCTCCGTATATAAATTAGATTAATTGGGATTATGATGTAGAATTCTTATAAAAATCTTCAGTTTTCATCTTTTTGAAAATTATTACAAAATATTATAATACTTAAAAATAACCTTATACTAAAATGTATTTTCTTTTAAAGAAAAATACACCCTAACTTAAAAACATTTCTTTAAGCACAGCTTTTAAGTTAAGGTGCATAATATAAATAAACTACTGAACTAATACATAAAGCTTCTGAGAAGCAGAACCTTCAGAACTGAATGTTAAAGTAACATCTTCAGAAGAACTTTCTATAGTTCCAATCTCAATTAAATCCATACCATAAGGACGCAAAGCAGACTGAGAATCAAAACCATAAAGGGCAGGACCATCGCAATAACTGATATTCCATAAATCAATAGCTGTCATAGTGTCTTTATTTTGATTGAAAGTCGGATACTCATAAGAATCATTATTTTCATTAAAAACACAGGCTTCTGTATAAAATCTAAGTAAATCTGAAATTTCATAACTTGAAGCATTTACTTCATTTACAGCAGACACAACAGAATCTATATCAACACTATCATTATGACTCATTGCATACAGCAAAGACTGACCACCAAACTCACGCACAAGCCATGCACCAAAAGCATAAACAGAAGCATAAGATACAAGAGTTGCAGAATTATTATATTCAAGACCACTATATCTATAGTAGCTTTCAAAAGTAGCAAGCCTGTTTTTAGGGCTATATGAATCTTTTATAGATAAAGACTTTTGCATCATATCTTCACAAAGCATAGAAAGCATTTCATTATACCAGGTAGAAGATTTAAGCCCCTTTTGTATACGCTTCATATTCCAGTTTATCATATGCTGGAATTCATGGGCTAAAGTAGAATAAGTCATTGCAGGAAGACAAGCCGCAAAATATGAATCAAGATAAATATATTTTCCGCTATTAGAAAAATTAGCAATACCTGAAGCATAATAATCTTTTGAATGGAAGTATCCAACTATTGTATTGGAAGAAGATTTTGAAAAATCATTACCAATATCATAAACAACAATATTTATCATTGTTCCTGTATTAGAGGCTTTATTCATGCTTATAGTTTCATTTGAAGAAGCAGAAAGTAAAAGTTCATCAGCTTCATTTCCGAAAACTCCACAGATTTCGTCATACATAGCATCAAATTTAGAAGCAATAAGTTTTGCCCTACTAGAATTAATTGCTTTGCCATAACAAGTACCAGAAGATTTATATGAGCTTTCTGCAACCCAAACATAACATTTTTCACCAACAGCACGAAGCACTACATTTTCAAGAGAATAACAAGAAAGAGTACCATTATTTATACCATGGTCAACATAAATTGTATTTTCTGTGGTATCAACAACAGGAGTAAGAACATTTGCTTCATATGAAGCTGGAGCAAGAAATTTAGAAGAAGAAAACTCAACATCTCCAACCTCAATTTCACCCATTTCAAGATTTATGGAATTTTCAACCGTCATAGCTCTATAAGATGTAGTTCCGCTATTAGAAGAATCTGTTAATTCAACATTTGTTGCAGAAGAAACATATCTAACAGCTGAAGATTCTATAGAAGATGAAGTTGGATTAGTTTTTGTAAGATACAAAGTTTTTCCGGCAGGAAGACCTGAAATTGTCAGTGATTTTGTTGAAGAAGAAAGCTCGTATACTGGGGACGCAGAATCATAAGACCAAGAATCACTCTCTGTTGCAACAACAATAGAAGATTCCTCGTCAACTACATCAGAAACGAGACCTGAACACCCAACAGACAAAAATGCCATTGACAGCACTAAGGCTAATGAAAAATTCCTCATAATTTATCCCCCTAAAGCGATAGTCAAAAGCCTTTTTTACATCTCTTTTGAAAACTTTAAAGGATAAAATTACGTATAGAACTATTAACTTATATTATATATAGGTTTCCCGAAAAAACACGTTTTTTTTGTTAATAATCCATAGAAATTGCTAAATAACTTCCAAAAGTAAGCTTAGGCGATACATAAGAACTTGTATCTCCATATTGAATCTTTAATCCTGTATCCAAATCTGCATAAGGGAAAAAGCCCGATAAAATAACACCTGGCTTCACATAACCATAATTATTTCCAGAAGAATCTTTTTGAATATGAGAACCAGAAGCTCCGATTTTAATACTTTTATTGCTATATTTTATGCGACCATAAATATCATAGGCAACAGCCCTATAATGCTCCTTAGAAGAAGTTACATAATCTTCCTGATATTCCACATTTATACCAAAATTCTCCCATTTACGATAAAAACCACAAGTCAATATCAAATCATAAAATGCAAGAATATCAACTTCTTTTAATAAAGAAAAACTATTTACTGTGCCAATACCCTGAACATAAAAATCTGTACCAAAAATAGTTTTTTTAATTTCGCTGCCTAACAAAGGTCTTTTATATTCAGAACTACGATTTCCAGTTTCAGATGGATATTTTCTTGCAAAAAAATTAAGAGCTGTATTAAATACTGTAAATTCTGCACTTGCCGCAAAAGACATATCATTCATTGACATTTGAGAAGAAGAACCACTACCACTATCTGTATATAAAGAAAAAACTGAAAAATTTGCAAAAGTACCAACTGGCACATTTAATAGCATAGAAGTTCCGCCTAATGAATCATAAAGAATATCAGAAGAAAAACCGCCTCTGTCATCATCTGTATCATTTTCCTTATAACTTGTAAAAAGTCTTGTATACCCCCATGTTGTCTTTTTTTTACCTGCAGTTATAAAAGCTTTATCTAACAAAATATAAGTAAAATAAAGCTCATAAAGACTAAAAGTCACAGAACTACCAGGCATATAAGTTTTCATAGAGCCATTTATAGAAATACATTTATCAGGACGAGCTGTAAAATATAAATAATTTGTAAAAGAAAAATAACCTGTTTTTTCAGTTTCTCCATCTTCTCTTATAGCACCAGCACCAATATCGGCTTCCATATGCCCTGTAAATTTCAATGGAATCTTCCATTCATCAATAGCTATTACAACTTCACCTTTTTCACTCTTTTCCTCAGTTATAACAGCCTCTACATCTTCTACATCATCAAAAATTGAATCTTCATCAAATAAATCAGCAAAAGGCTCTTCATAACTTTCTTCTGTAGAAACAGATTCAGAAACAGTTTCAGTATCTTCTGAGAATACCGGAAACAGAAATAATAATAAAACAGGAAACAAAAAAAACTTTTTCATAAAAAATACCAGTCTAACTGTCATTTTATAACAGTCTTATTTCACACTCATCATTTCAAGATAAGCTTTTGTATATATAGAATCATCAGCAGGAGCAAAAACAGCATTTGAAATAGAAATAACTGTTCTTTCATATTCCATTTTCTCTCCTATTTTTTTACCTTTCAGATTATCTTGAATAGACATATTTACAGGTATTTTATATTCTCTACCATTATTAGAAGTCACAATTTGATATTTTGGCATTAATGTAGTTCTTAACTTTTGACCAGAAAAGCTATAATCTTCCTTCTTTCTTACAAGTCCGTCATTTATGGTAACCCATATTTTAAGACCAGGATAATCTACATTTTTCACTTTTGCTTTTAACGAAAAACAAACACAAGATAAGCTGCCAAGCTTTACTTTTTCAGCAGTATCAATTTCATAATCTCTTGCATAATGTTGAGGCATAAAATCTGAATTATTTGCATTTGTATCCTGAAACTTATCTTTTGCCGAAGTAAAAGTAAAACGTCTGTCTGCAGGGTCATAAAACCATATATTATTATCAAATTGCAGATATCCTTTACCTTTATCCTTACTAGGAGAAGAAATTAATATAGTCCATTTACCTTCATCATCTCGGCGATACATTGTAGCTAAAGTTTCACTAGCACCTTCTCCCGGTTTACTCTGAATAACTCTATAAGCACCTCTAAAATCAGTACCATAAAAAGCAGTATTATCCTCTGCAGCTTGAAGCAATTTTTCCATATCCAAATTAGCCTGAGCAACAAGGTAATTAGAAATTAAAAAAAATGTAGAAACAAGTCCATAAAATATATTTTTCTTCATGTCATTCTCCTCTCTATATTAAATATAAATATCTATTATTCAGTTACAGACAAAGCATTAGCCGGCATGATTTTTACAGATTTCCAAACAGAATAAAAAACAGCCAGTAAAGTGACTAAAACAACCGTACAAATACAAGTTGCAGCTCCTTGAATATCGAGCAAAGGTCTTACGTGACTATTAACAAGGAAAATATCAAAAGCTGGAATGAATGAAAAATCAAAAGCTGTAGAGCAAGCAGAAAGTACAAAAGATATTATAATTCCTCCAAGGCTACCTGATATTAATAAAAACAAAGCTTCTGATAATAAAACTGCTAAAATAGAAGATTTTTTCATTCCTATAGCCATATAAATACCTATTTCATTAATTCTTTTCATAACAAGAACTCTATAAGTACTTCCTATTCCAGAAACAATTATTAAAACAAGAATTACTATAATAAAATATGCCACAATATACATAGCATCTGTAAGCAAACTTACCTCCGCTATATTTGCAAATAAAGGAATCAATGCATATTTTTCATTAACTTCACCAGAAGGCAGCTTGTCATAATATTCATTTTTATTTTTTTCTACTCTAAACATCGAATATTTTTTTTCAAGTTCAGAATAATAGCTTTCATATTCTTTTGTATTTACATCTCTACCATTAAAATATATACATATTCTGTTTGCCCAGTCCTTGTCATACTCTAAAGCCTTTCTAAGGCAATTTATATCCATATAAGATGTATACATTCCAAAAAGGCTAGAATCCTTAAAAATTCCATGAACCTCAAGTTCTATAGTATTCAGGTATCCATTTTTTGTCCGTAACATAAATGTAACTTTATCACCAACTCTAGCACCAAGCATATTTGCAATAGGATTAGACAAAAGAATACCATCACTAAAAGCCATTTTAGAAGCATCACCTTCAACATAATTAAAAAGAGAAAAAATCTTTTCTTCTTTTGTAAAATCAATTCCCTTTACGACTCTTTCTCTAACACCAGTACCTTCAAAATATAAAGATGATGACTGTGCATCATAATCAACTCTAGGAGAAATAGTTACATTAGACGGAAATATATTTTTCACTTCTTCTATAAACTCAGGAGAATTATTTACAGAAAGACTTCCAGCTTCAGCTTTTAATATCTGTAAGTCACCACCATAATATATTTTTGCTTTCGCAGAAAAAGCAGAAAGCATTCCTTTTATAAGAAAAATACTGAATAAAGATATTCCTATACCAATTGCACACACAAGAAATAAAGAAATATATTGTTTACTTCTATAAAATAGAGAACGAAAAGCCAATACAAATTGATACATCATTTAGCTCCCTGCATAGCTTGTACGGGATTTGCCTGTAATGCGGTTTGAACTGGATAAATCCAAGCCAAAAAACCTAAAAACAAAGACAAAAGAAAAGAATTAAACAGATTTGAAAAAGTAATATGTGTTATAAGCTTATTTCCACCAAATAACTGAATTAAAAATTCATTAGAAAAAGTTATATTCATATTCTTAACAAAAAAAGCCATTACAACACCCAAAATACAACCTAGAATTCCTGAAATAACAGCGAGAATAAAAGTTTCTGAAAAACACATGGCACAAACATAAGCTCTTGAAGCTCCAATAGCCCGCATAGTACCTATTTCTCTACTTCTATCTAAAATATTTATAACAAGAGTATTATTTACAACTATAAAACCTGCAAAAAGAATAACCAATATGCCAACATTTAGAATAATACGCATCCAATATAAATACATTGCTGTATTACCAGCTGCAGCCCTCCATCCAACAGCTTCAATAGGCCAATTTTTCTCTTTAAATATTTTATTCAGACTTTTTATATTATCTTTTGTATTATTTGAATCTTTTAGGCTGCACACTATAAAATTCCATGAAAGACTTTCAGCTGAATTTGCATCTGTATCACACTCATGAACAATAGAATTATCATTTACTTCTTCTAATTTTTCAAAATCATCATTAAAAACAGCATCGACATCTTCTGCATCAAAAAACAAAGATTCATCATCAAAACTTTCAGAAAAAAGAGCTTCTTGTTCTTCTGTCAAATCGATATTTTCATCATAAACCATTGCATTCATATCAAGTAGAGAACATACGGTTTTTGAATCTGCTATAGCAATATTTTCAAGTGTGCTATTCTCAACTCCGTAAGAATATATCGCTTTCACATCTGCTGCACGTATTCTAAAAGAAGCTCCGTCAGAAACTGTAAATTGTACACTATCACCAACAGAAAGATTTAATTTTTTTGCAACAACATCAGAAAGCATAACTCCTTTTTCGCCATTTTTATAAGGCTCGCCCTCAATTAAAGAAAGTGCTGTCATAGTTTTTAAATAAGATTCTCCGTCAGCACCAAAAAGATATATAGGAAATCTCGCAGCTTTACTTTCTATAAGAACCGAAGCAGAAAGTTGCGAAAATGAACTTTTTATATCATTAGAAGCTTTAATAGTTTCCATTATTTCAGTATATGGAGTTAAAGTATTTATAGTTGTAAGTTTTCCGGTAACAGGAGTTTCATCACCAAATAAACAGAAAGAAACATCGTTTTTAGGTCTTATAACAATATCACCCGTAAAACTGTGTATAAAAGTTTCTTCAATTCCTCTTTCTGTACTATCAAAAACAGAATTAGTTACAACTAAAAGCATTATTGCAAAAGCAATAAATAAAATAATTACTATAGAACTTTTTCTAGCTATTATATTTTTATATGCAAGACGCAATAGCATGACAAACCTCTTTTTTAATTTACTTTAATGTTTACATAATTGCAATGCTGAATACGTCACAACAAGACGATTCTTTCTTTTATAAAGCGATATATAGTATTTCTAGAAACTCCTAGTTTTTTTGCAATTACACTTTTCTTTTCACCTTTTAAAAGGCTCCAGCGAATGAAATCTTCTTTTCCAGAAAGCTTTAATACAGAAGATTTTCTTCCTACAGGTCTTCCTAATTTTTTTCCCTCCATTTTTACTCTTTTTAGAGCCATTTTAGTACGCTCTGAAATAAGTTGTCTTTCAATTTCAGAAGCAAGACCAAAAGCAAATGCTATAACCTTGCTTGTTATATTATCAGCAAGATTATAACCATCTTTTATAGTTATAACTTTAACACCCTTTTCAAGAAATATTTGTAGCACATTCATTATCATTACAAGATTTCTTCCTAGTCTTGAAATCTCAGTACATATAACAAGGTCATTTTCTTTTACATTAGCTATAATTTCTTTTCCTAGTTTACGTTTTTCAATACTTTTCGTTCCTGTTATTGTTTCATCTATCCATTTATCAACATGAATATTTCTATTTTTGCAATATTGAGATATTTCAACTCTTTGATTATCAGTTGTTTGATTTCCTGTACTAACTCTGATATAGGCATAAACCATATAAAAAACTCCTCAAAAAAAGCAACATTATCAACTAATTAAAAATAAAAGCAAGCAGACTCCAAAAAAACGTTGGTTTAAATAAAACATGAAAATCATTAGGAGGATTTTTATGAAAAAGTTATTAGGTGCAGCTGCAATCGCAGCCTTGGTAGCAGGAGCTGCAAGTGCAGACGTATCAATTAATATTAATGGACGTGTACGTGGAAATGCAGCAGAATGGAAGCTTGCTTCTGAAGAGGAAAATGCTTCTTTATATGCAAGTTTAGATGCTGAAAATGAAGATACTGTAGTTGCATCAGCTGCAAGTGATACATTGTCATTCAATGCAAGTAATGAATATGCAGGTGTAAAATTTACATTTTCAAATAATATGACAGGTTCTGTAGGTTTTGATAGCTATACTGCATGGTTGAAATTTGGTAACCTAAAGCTTGATTTAGGAAATGGTGGAAAGCGTTCAATTGGTCGTGTAACAGGAGACCAGAATCACGTTTCTTTGCTTGAAGCAAATCTTTCAGGAAAAGGTGTAGTTTCTACAGGTTCTGATGCAGCAGGTTGGGAATGGAATACTGTAACATACGGAAATTCTGGAAAGCTCGGTATCAATAAGCAGATTGCTTCTTTTGGTAATGATGTAAATAACCTAAACACTTCAAAATTACATTATGGTCTTGAGTACCCAGTAGTTGATGGTCTTACATTGAAGGCTTACTTAAATAAAGCTAGTGGTGCATGGAGCACACAAGATGACGATGGCAATACAACAACAACAGTAAACAGCCAGTGGTCATTTGAAGCAGAATACAAGATGGCTGATACAGTTCAGCTTGCATTGGATGCTAAAATTATTCATCGTCAGCAGGCATTTGGTCTTTATGTAAAGCCATTGATGGTTGAAAACCTCGATGCAGTATTGGGCTTTACATTTGCTCGTGATGCAAAGACTGCACATGCAATCGATAAGACAAATACATACTGGGCAGTAGATGCACGTGCCCGCTATGCTGTTAGCGATGCAATGGCATTTACATTGTTTGCAAACCTCACAGGCTATGGTGACATCTACTCTACAAATAAAGATGAAGCTGACTTAGAATCTGGCTTAGCTTTGGATTTGACAGGAAACTTCACATATACAGTAAACGACCTTGCAAAGGTATTTGTTGAAGCTGAATATGCTACATTGACATTTGATTCTGACTATCAGAAAGGACTTTGGGGTGAAGATGAAGATATTGTACCAACAGCATTCACAACACAGCTTGGTGCAATTCTTACTGCAGGAAAGGGAGCAACAGTTACTCCAGCTCTTCGCCTCACAGTTGCAGGTCTTGGACTTGACAAAGATGCAGGATATGCACAGGGTATGTTGATTTCTTTACCAATCGTAACACGTGTTTGCTTGTAATCTAATAGCTAGCGTTACAGCTTAAAATAGTACGATGAAGCCAGATTTTAAGGGATTTCCTTTAAAATCTGGCTTTTTTCTTTTTTTTTCTCTGAAAAGATGAATTTTTTTACTAATCCGCCATATATAAAGCTATTGTAGGCATAAAAATAATATATGGCTGAAAAAGACATAGTAGAAAAATCATTGGAATCCTACAACGACGTCTTTGCAGATATCGTTAACGGTCTACTATTTAATGGTCAAAAAATCGTAAAAGAAGATGAGCTTGAAGCAGAGTCAGAGTATTCAATGTACAAAGCTGATAATAAACTTCATGAACAGGAAAGAGATGTAGCAAAATACTGGAAAACTGGCAAAATAAGAATAGCAATGTTCGGGTTTGAAAATCAGACATTGATAGACAGGGACATGCCGTTAAGAGTATTGAGCTATGATGGAGCAATCTACAGGAACCAGCTTAATTACAAGGGGAAAGAACGCTTTCCAGTTGTAACGCTGGTCTTGTATTTTGGGGATAAGAAATGGAATAAACCGAAAAATCTATTAGACTGTGTGAAAGTTCCGAAAGAATTAAAGGCATTTGTAAATGATTACAGGATAAATTTATTTGAAATAAGTAATCTTACAGATGAACAGATAGCAGTTTTCAAAAGTGATTTCAGGATAGTGGCAGATTATTTTGCCCACAGAAATAAAGATAATCGCTATAAATATTCAAAAGAAATAATAAAGCATGTAGATGTGTTTTTTAAGCTGATGAAGACACTTACAAATGACAATAAATTTGAAACAATGTATAATGAAAGCATACTAGAGAAGGGAGGTGTAAATATGGATGCATACTTAACGAAGCTGGAAAAACGTAGTAGAGCAGAAGGGATATCACAGGGTATGACAACGGTTATTAAGAAATTTGTAGAAAACGGAGCTATGACGGTGGAACAGATAGCAGGAGTATTACAGCTTCCTGTGGAAAAAGTAAAAGAACTTGCTGAAATGAAGTTACCAGAGTAAAGACTGTCGAGATAATTACAAGAAGTGCTGTAGAAGTTTTTCTATAGCATTTTTTTTATACATGGATTTTTGTTTGCCCGTACTGCAAAATCTATATCTGATTTTGTGCCTCTTGAATTTCCATCCCATAGAATTAATACATAATCTGCCATATCAACCATAATTTTGTTACGCCGTATTCCTGCACTCCTTCCGTAAATATTCCATTCAGGTTTTACAACAGATATTTTCAAATTATGTGATTTTGCCCAAAGGTCAGCAATACTGTCTACTCCGCTTGCTCCACCGTGAATTATTTCAAGTTCAGAAGTAATATCTGTTAATCTTCCAGAAGCCTTCAAACTCTCTATGTATTCGTCTATTTGTTTGAAAATCCAATTTTCATCTTTTATAGACCGGCTGCCACAAATCATTAATTTTGTATACATATAAAATATTATATAACTTTTATTTGCAAAAGATAATCTATCTTACTTAAAAATAAAAAAAGCCAGATTTTAAAGGAAATCCCTTAAAATCTGGCTTCATCGCATTATTTTAAGCTGTAACGCTAGCCATTAGATTACAAGCAAACACGTGTTACGATTGGTAAAGAAATCAACATACCCTGTGCAGCTGTTCCATCACTGTCAAGTCCGAGACCTGCAACTGTGAGACGAAGAGCTGGAGTAACTGTTGCTCCCTTTCCTGCTGTAAGGATTGCACCAAGCTGTGTTGTGAATGCTGTTGGTACATAAGAATCCCAAAGTCCTTCCTGCATGTCAGAATCAAATGTCAATGTTGCATATTCTGCTTCAACAAATACCTTTGCAAGGTCATTTACCTTATATGAGAAGTTTCCTGTTAAATCCAAAGCCAAGCCAGATTCTAAGTCAGCTTCATCTTTATTTGTAGAGTAGATGTCGCCATAGCCTGTGAGGTTTGCAAACAATGTAAATGCCATTGCATCGCTAACAGCATAGCGAGCACGTGCATCTACTGCCCAGAATGTATTTGTCTTATCAATAGCATGTGCTGTCTGTGCATCACGAGCAAATGTGAAGCCCAATACTGCATCGAGGTTTTCAACCATCAATGGCTTTACATAAAGACCAAATGCCTGCTGACGATGTCCTGCAAGGCGTGCATCAAATGCAAGCTGAACTGTATCAGCCATCTTGTATGCAGCTTCAAATGCCCACTGACTGTTTACTGTTGTTGTTGCACCATCATCATCTGTTGTGCTCCATGCCTCAACATCTTTATTTAAGTAGGCCTTCAATGTAAGGTCTTCGATTACAGGATATTCAACACCGTAAGTAAGAGCTGTAGTTCCATTGATAGCACCGAGGTTATTTACATCAGCACCAACACCAGCTCCTGTAAGAGCAATAATCTGCTTATTGATACCAAGTTTTCCAGAATTTCCGTATGTTACTTTTGTCCAAGTCCAACCTGCTGCATCAGAACCTGTAGAAACTACACCTTTTCCTGAAAGATTTGCTTCAAGCAAAGAAACTGCGTTCTGGTCTCCTGTTACACGACCAATTGAACGCATTCCGCCATAATTACCCTGAATTTTAAGGTTACCAAATTTTAACCATGCATTATAGCTATCAACACCTGCAGAACCACCAGTCATTTTATTTGAAAATGCAAATTTTACACCTGCATATTCATTACTTGCATTGAATGTCAATGTATCACTTGCACCTGATGCAACTACAGCTGAATCACCGTCTAAGCTTGCATAGCTTGCTGAATTTTCAGCTTCAGAAGCAAGTCCCCATTCTGCTGCATTTCCACGTACACGTCCATTAATATTGATTGATACGTCTGCACTTGCAACTCCTGCTACCAAGGCTGCGATTGCAGCTGCACCTAATAACTTTTTCATAAAAATCCTCCTAATGATTTTCATGTTTTATTTAAACCAACGTTTTTTTTTGGTTCAATGTTTGAAATATAATCTTAAACTAGATTAACATACTGTTATAATAATACCACGAAGAATAAGACAAAAAAGAACTAAAATTTATAAAATAACGACAAGTTCATAGGATAAAAAGAAAAAACTAGCTAGAAGCTTTTGCATATTATTGAAAAACATTGCATTACTTGCAATATTCTTACAACAAGCTACTTCAAGCAGCAGAAAATGAGAAAGTTATAAAAAAAATTCCTTTTATATTGAAATAACCCCATTTTACTTAACATTTGGCTTAATTATATTACATTTATTTTGAAAATCATGACTTTATACTAATAAATACATATATTTTTTATAATTTAATATATTTCTTATATCAACTCCCCTCTAAGGGGAATTGATATAGAGTTATATATAGAAAAAATAAAAGGGAGAATTGCATATAAATCACAATTCCCCCTTATTCAAAGAAATCGAAAGGCTAAAAAATATTATGCCTGTAAAGCTGTAACAGCTACAGTATCAACGATTTCATCAACATTACAACCACGAGAAAGGTCATTCAAAGGCTTTGCAAATCCCTGACATACAGGTCCGATAGCCTTCCATCCACCCATACGAGCTGCAATCTTATAACCAATATTACCAGCATTGATATTAGGGAAAATGAATGTATTTGCATGTCCTGCTACAGAAGAACCTGGAGCCTTAAGTTCTCCAACCTCTGGAGCGATAGCTGCATCAAACTGGAATTCACCGTCCAAAGCAAGTTCAGGAGCCTTTTCTTTAGCAAGCTTTGTTGCTTCTACTACTTTTCCTACTGTATTTAAGCCCTTTGCATCGTTTCCAGAACCCTTTGTAGAGAATGAAAGCATTGCAACTTTTGGTTCGATTCCTGCAATTGCCTTTGCAGTTCCAGCTGTTGCAACTGCAATATCAGCAAGCTGTTCTGCTGTTGGTTCGATATTAATAGCACAATCTCCAAACAATGCAATTCCATTTGGAAGATACTTATTTGTTCCCTCTGGAGTTACCATGATGAAACAAGAAGATACAGTGCTGATTCCAGGTGCTGTTTTGATAACCTGAAGTCCTGGGCGAAGTGTATTTGCTGTTGAATGGCATGCTCCAGAAACGAAACCGTCTGCATCTCCAGCCTTAAGAATTAAAGCACCATACATTGTATAGTCTTTAAGAGCAGCAGCTTTTGCAGCAGCAACATCAGCATATTCTGGAAGTCCAGTCTTCTTATTAATTTTTCCTTCACGTGCTTTGTAAAGGATTTCTGCATATTTGTCTGCATTTGTATCTGTTGTTGGGTCAACGATATTTACTCCAGACATATCAAATCCGAATTTCTCGATTTCAGCCTTGTTTCCAAGAAGAATAATCTTTGCGATTCCTTCTTTAACAATTACAGAAGCTGCTTCTACAACTCTTTTGTCCTCGCCTTCGCAAAGTACGATTGTTTTTCCGGCAGCCTTTGCCTTGTTTCTAAGTTCTTTTACAAAGTCCATTGATATTTCCCCTATAAGTTAGTCGGGGGCTGTAATAGTCCCTTTATTTATATAAAATAACACTAAGAAAGGTTTACAACAAGGTCTAATAGCCTTACAACATGTTCAGACAGTATTCTTTTTTCCAAAAGTTCATTAAGACATTGCACAATCTATTCTAGTATGTTAATATTCCGGAAATTAATAAATATGGGAGTGCTTCCTATGCTTAAAGGTCGAAACCTTATACAGCCTAATGATTTAACGATTGGTGAAATTGATGATATTTGTTCTTTGGCAGAACAGATGATTGTTGATCCTAATGCTTTTTCAGATGTGTGTCGCGGGAAAATTCTTGCGACACTTTTTTTTGAGCCAAGCACTAGAACAAGATTGAGTTTTGAGGCGGCTATGTTACACTTAGGAGGAGCTGTAGAAGGTTTTTCTGACGCAGCATCTTCTTCAAGCACAAAGGGAGAAACTTTAGCTGATACAATTAGAACCGTTTCTTCATATGTAGATATAATTGCTATGAGGAATCCAAAAGAAGGTTCTGCATTGCTTGCATCCCAATTTTCTAATTGTCCTATAATAAATGCAGGTGATGGAGGGCATTTTCACCCAACACAAACTCTTACTGACTTACTTACTATAAGGCAGTTAAGAGGTGGGCTTGAAGGGCATACAATCGGTATGTGCGGTGATTTGAAATTCGGACGTACCGTTCATTCCCTGACGCAAGCTATGAGTCGTTATCCTAAAAACAAATTTATTTTTATAAGTCCTTCCGAACTTTCCATTCCTGAATACATTACAGAAGATATATTAAAACCTGCAAACATTGAATACATTGAAACAAGAAGCCTTGAAGATGTTATAGGCGAGCTTGATATTCTTTATATGACACGTGTTCAAAAAGAAAGATTTTTTAATGAGCAGGATTATATCAGACTAAAAGACAGCTATATTTTAAACAATGCAAAAATGAAGCTTGCTAAAAAAGACATGATTGTTTTACACCCTCTTCCTCGCGTAAATGAAATTGCAACTGAAGTTGATAACGACCCAAGAGCAGCATATTTCAAGCAGGTCAGATATGGAATGTATGCCCGCATGGCTTTGATTTCAAAACTTACAGGCTGTCTTTAATTAAAAGATTCTCACAAGGAAAGATTAAAGGAGATTTGTAAAATGCTTAATGTAGATACTATAAAAAACGGCTTAGTAATAGACCATATAAAAGCAGGTTATGGACCTAAAATTTTTCATTATCTGGGTTTAGATAAAGCTCATTTCAGTTGTGCCTTAATAATGAATGTTCCTTCTAAAAAAAATGGGAAAAAAGATATTATAAAAATAGATAATATTATCAATATTGATTATTCTGTTTTAGGTTTCATAGATCCTAATATTACAGTTAATGTTATTTCAGAAGAAAAAATTGTTCGTAAGATTCGCACAAGCTTACCAGATAGAGTTGAAAATGTTATGAAATGCAAAAATCCAAGATGCATAACAACAACAGAACATTATGTTCCTCAAACATTCAGACTTGTAAATAAAGAAAAAGGAGAGTACCGCTGTAAATATTGTGACTCTCTTTACATAGCAGGAAGTGACGGTGAACTTATGGAGAACAAAAGATGAGCCGTTTTCTTATCTACAATGCCCGCCTGGTTGATGAAGATATAGATTGCATGGGTTCTGTTCTTATTGAAAATGATAAAATAGAAGCTATTTATCTTGGTACAAAACCAGAAATCAGCTGTGAAAGTCTTGATGCTCAGGGCAAAACTCTCATGCCGTCTTTTGTTGATATGCATGTCCATTTCAGATATCCAGGTCAGAGTCAAAAAGAAGATTTAGATTCAGGATTAAATGCTGCTATAAACGGAGGTTTTGGAACAGTTGTTCTTATGCCTAACACAAATCCTGTTGTTTCTTCTGTGGACATGGCTTTAGATATTAAAAAGGAAGCTGAAAGTAAAAATCTTGCACAAGTTTTTCAAACTGTAAGTATTACAAAAGATTTTGCCGGAACTGATACTTCGCATCTCGATAAGCTGGATAGAAATCTTATTCCTGTTATAACAGAAGATGGACATGATGTTGCTTCTACTGCTGTTATGCTGGAAGGAATGAAAAAAGCTGCTTTTCATAATGTAATTGTCAGCTGCCACAGTGAAGCTCCTTCTTTAGCTTTAGCCGCTAAACCTTACAGAGCAAGAGCATTAGAATTGATGAAGCAATATTCTATTCCTGCATGGGGTGCAGAATCTTACGATGAAAATGTTCCTGAAGAAGTCAATAAAGAAATAGATGAAAATCTTTCTAAAGCAAATGACATTTTAGCTTTGGCTGAGGACTCTTTTACAGAAAGAAATATTGATATTGCCAGACTCGCCGGCTGCCATGTACATATCGCTCATTGTTCTACTAAACGTAGTATAGATGCTGTTAGAAGGGCAAAAGCAGAAGGGCTGAATATTACTTGTGAAGTTACACCTCATCATTTTGCTTTATGCGGAACAAAAGCTCCTCTTTTAAGGGCTCTTGTAAATCCTCCTTTAAGAAGTGAAGAAGACAGGCTTTCTTTGATTCAAGCTTTGAAAGACGGGACTGCAGATGTTATTTCTACAGACCATGCTCCTCATACTGCAAGCGATAAAGCTTCCGGCAGCCCTGGTTTTAGCGGTATAGAAACAGCTTTCGCGGTAGCAAATACTGCACTTGTAAAAACTGGCTATATATCTTTAAGCCATCTTTCTAAAATTATGTCTGCGAATGCTTCTCGTATTCTTTCTCTCAACAAGGGAAAGCTCAGACCAGGAATGCAAGCTGATTTAGTTCTTGTTAATCCTGATTTAGAATGGAAGGTTTTTGGGAAAGATTTTAAGAGTAAAGGAAAGGCTAGTCCTTTTGAAAATAAAACTCTTGTTGGTAAAGTCCTAAAAACATGGTTTAATGGAAAAATTGTAAAGGAATAATAACTCTCTAAAAAGCCTTTTAGAAGCTTATAAACAAGTTATAGGAGGCTTTTTTTCATAAAATTCTTTTTTTTGTATTTTTTTCATTTTTGATTATTGACAGTTTTTAAGTGATGATGTAATATCTAATCACGCTGTTGGAGCGATGGCAGAGTGGTCGAACGCGGCGGTCTTGAAAACCGTTATACCGCAAGGTATCGGGGGTTCAAATCCCTCTCGCTCCGTAAATCTTTTTTTCTGGCAACCGAAAGAAGGATTCTAAACACGTGGAGGTGTTGTAGAGCGGTTAATACAACGGTTTGCTAAACCGTCGGTTCCTAACGGGCCGGGCAGGTTCGACTCCTGTCGCCTCCGTAGGCTAATCAACAGTTTGGTTGGCTTGTTTAATATATTTTGAGACTATAGCTCAGCTGGATTAGAGCACCACCCTGCGGAGGTGGGGGTCGCACGTTCGAACCGTGTTAGTCTCGTAATATGCATTAAGCTTGAAAAAAGAAAATTGCGGCATTAGGCTTGCAATTTTTTTTTGCTTAGATTCATACTTAGAAAGAATGGTAAAATAAGTATTATTGCTTATTTTTAGGTTCAATTCCTTAACTTTCTGTATTGAGTCCAGGTCCTATGCAAGTTATTCTTACAAAACCCCGCCAGATTCGGAAGAAAGCAACGGTATGTTTGTAATAACTGTGCCGTAGTGTACCTGGGCTCTTTTTTTTCGTTTTATTATTTCCCTTCTGTAACAGAAATAGATTCCAAAGGTTATATATATATTAATAAATATTCATTTTGGATTTTTGATGTATAATTCACCTATTTTCACACACTAGGAGTCTTTATTGTGGCACATTGTATAGTAGCAGAAGCGGAATCTATTTTAGACACAGAATACAAAGTATTAGACAAAGGTTTTGTACGATTAATCGATTATTGTGGTAGCGATAAACGAATAGTTCAGATGGCCAGGCTTTATTATGGAGAAAATGCAAAACAGATTCGTGATGATGAATCTCTTATAGATTATCTTATTCGACATGAATATATGGACTCTTTTCAACAAGTCGTTCTTTGCTTTCATTTAAAAATGCCTATTTTCATTGCAAGGCAATGGTTAAAACATAGAATGGGAATATCAAACGAAATATCAAGTCGATATTCAGTTATGAAAGATGAGTTTTATATCCCAGAACGCTCGAGTATTGTACCCCAAGATACAAAACAGGGAAAATCTTTGGCAGCATTTACAACAGAACAATCTGAAGAAATTAGGAATTCTTTGATAAAAGAACAAAACGTAGCTTCTGAATATTATAATAATCATATTCAATCTGGTTTAACAAACGAACTTGCTACAATAAATTTGCCTCTTTCTCTTTACACCGAATTCTATTGGCAAATGGATTTACATAATCTTTTTCAGTTTTTTAAGACGACACTTGACAGTAATGCACAATATGAAATAAGACAATATGCAAAAGTAATCCTTGAAATAACTAAAAAAGTAGCTCCTTTTGCAACCGAATCATTTGAAAAGAATATTAATCGCTCTGTTAGTTTTAATGCAGAAGAAATGCAAGCTATTAAAGAGATACTTGCCGGTAAAGAAAATCCCCTTACCGACAAGAAATTATTTATTTTTGAAGAAAAGTTAAAAACAGGAAAACAACTCTAATTTTTTAAGACTGTTGCTGGGCTTGACGTCTGGCAACAGCTTCCTTTACAGAATCTATAAAAAGCTTGTTCTGGTCATTTCTGACAGGTATAGAATGTCCTATACTTCCATCTTCTGATGTTCTATATAATTTATCTGTTGGCATCTTATATGCTGGACTTTCTGTATTATTTACCCACCAATCCAATACAGAAATGATACAGTAAGCATACTTTATAAGGTTCGCATTTGTAGCAGCAGTATCAACTTTTCTTTTTGCACCCAAAAGAACATCTAATCTTTTTGAAATCTCATTAGGGATATCAAATTTATATCTTTCCCAAGGATTTATCAAACCGAGAACTATATCTTTTGTCTTTGCTGACTTGTTTATTCTTTTCACAAGTAATGAAAATGATTTTCTAAGGAATGTTGTTCTTAAGCACATTGGTCTATACGAACTTTCATTAGAAGGTCTTTCCAATAATAATTGCTGAAATTTATAATGTGGTAAGAAATTATATTGTGTCTGCCATTGCATTTCTGTTATCAGCTTCTTTCCATATTGAGAACTAGGGAAATCGCTTTGTGCAAACATCTGGCTTGTAAAATCTCTCAATTTTCCACAATAACGTTTCTCAAATAAGTCTTCACGGTATTGTGCCCAATCATTAAACACATCATTTATAGTATCATGCGGATCTTGTAATTCCTCATCTGCTTCAAAGTTGAAATTGATATTTCTACAGCCCTGGAAAAAGTCTTCCAATATACGTATAAGCACAACCGTTACCATCATAGGATTCGAAGGCTCGATTATATTAAAGCCGTCTTCAAAATCATATAACGGTTGAAAATAAGGATACATATCCGGCATATTTTCGATATTATTGAAACCTGCACTTGGGAAAAGCTGTTCCAGCATTCTAAGACCGGATATTACTGCATCATCTTTTTTACCAAGCTCTTCTTTTGCCTTTGCAAGCTTTGCATTAGCAATTTTTACTGCCTCATTATCTTTTGAAGATTCTTCCGAAGAATTATTTGAAGAAGCTCCATTTTCATTCTTATTCTTCTTAGAAGGTAAAAGCAAATCATACTTTGTAAGTGATAAGAATTTCAGGATATTGCCAATTTGATTTCTAAAGAAGTCATAAGGGTCTTCAAAAACAGTACTGCTCATTCGCATTAACAATGGATACATACCAAATATAACTCGGTCAGATATATAAAGCCATTCTGCAGAAGTTTCTTTAACGAGCTTTTCCAGCTTACGTTTTTGAGCTCCTGGTGCAAGAATCAATTCTTCATATATATTATGGAAAAGTCTAGATATTCTGGCATCTCCAAGATAATACAAAGTTATTAATGGTCTAAACATTGCTCTAACAATAGGAACAAGCATAGGGACTGTAACTTCATTGGATTTCTTTGAAAGTCCATCATAAAGAGCATTTATATCTCTCATAGTCCAGTTACCAACAGTTTTAATAAGACGGAATTCAAGATTAGGGTCATCTGGTATTCTAAGCTTAAAACTTGTACTAGACATCTGAATAAGCATCTTTACATCTTCAATAAATGCCTTCATATGAGCAATATAATTCTTTAATGTGTACTCGCAAAAAGTTGGGGAAACCTTGTTTCTTCCATTTTTCTGAAAGACACGGATAAAATTAAATACTCCAAAATTGCTTTTTATCTTATAGTTTCCAGACATCATGAGTTTATCCATGAGCTGTTCTGTTTTATCAGATAAAAGTGGTAGATTATTCGAATCTGCAACATGATTTCCCGTCATAGAAACGTTTACACCAGTATTACCTACCGATAATGCATTTCTTACATTACTATCATCAGCCGCAGGAGCAGTTCCATTTTTCTTTCTATCACTTGCATGTGCATAAGTTCTATTTTTAGGCATTCCAGACAAATCTAAAGGAGGGCTTTTCTCTATAAATATTTCTCCCCCAAGTATCTTTGTCATACGCTTAGCTTCTTCTTCATCTATGGCACCAATATTTGCCCTTGTCCTATCTAATGTGCCAGGTTCGTATTTTGCTTCAGGTTTATGTCCATTATTACCCATTAATTCTAAAATCCTCTTTAGGCGGAAAGCCTTATTTTATAATAAACTACAATCTTAAAAGATTATGCTTTGCAATTCCAGACATCGATTTTATGCTAATCTTTTCACCTTCTTTTGTAAGCAAAGCTCCCTCAAATGTACCATATATAATATGATATCGTGTTCGTAAAACTAAAACACTAACAGTTCTAGCCAAATCAGACACAGGTGTAAAAACTAAATCAACCATACTTTCTGTATCTTGTATATTCCATCTGCCTTTTAAGCCTCGTGAATGCGTTATACGAACAGGAGGGAGAGGTGTCATTTCTCCATCTACAAACAATGCATTTGCATTATACTTTTCTGTATCAACAGCATCCAAAGAAGTTGTTTGTATTCTGAATACAACTTTTTTTCCCTTTATAATCCCCATACCTGTAACATATTCACTTCTAGATCTAAAAAGCAAATATGAACGCGACATATCAATAAATCCTAGTCCGTCCATATCGTCCATGACTTTTGTACTTTCATCTAAAGGTGTAATACTTAAAGCTCCGTGTAAAGGGAAAGTCATATAATAGCTTGCTGCACAGCGTCGCATCGTTGGTAAAGGGGTTACAAAAGTTGCATCACCTATTCCTTCTTCACTGAAATGCGAAATAAAAGCACCATTTGCATAAGGTCTAGCAGAATCTCCTGCAACATTAAAAAGAAGGGAAATTCTATTCTTATCTCTGTCCCAGCTTACCCTTATATATCTTTTCTTGTAACGGCTTGCACATACAGTAGCCCTAAGTTCATGAGGAATAAGACGGCGACTAGGTCCCATTAAATGTCTATAAGCATAACGCTTTCCAGTACTAATATCCCAGAAAACAATCTCATTAAATCCAAACAATTTGGCATCATAAAATTCTACAAGACCTATATAATTTCCAAGAGAAAATGAAAAGCTAAGTCTGCTTTTGATTCTAAAGTTAGTTATAAATGTAGGAAGAGGAACTACACCAAAAGGCATATGAACACCTCTTATATCCATAGAAACTGGAGCTCCTGCAAATGTACCGAACACAGGCCTATTATTTTGAATAAGCTCTGGTGGTGGCGGTAAAACTAATCTTGTATACAAAACAAAACCTTCTTTCTAATTTATTTCCTGTCTTTTACTCTATCCAATTATCATACTATTTTTCGACAATGTTTAATTATAACTAAAATATTTACAGATATCAAATGAATTTATAAAGAGAATAAGGCAAACAATTTCACACAACAAACAATTTTTATTTGAGAAATTGTCATTATTGCCTTAAAATCATAATAAATAACATTGGAGGTGAGTATCATGGGTATAATAGCATATTCATTAGGAGCTGCACAGGAAGTTACAGGCTCTAAACATATATTTGAAGTTGATGGAAGAAGTTTTATGGTTGATTGTGGAGCCTTTCAGGGAAAACGTGCAGAGGCAGACCAGAAAAACAGAAACTTTGATTTTGCAGCTGATAAAATAGAAGCCGTTATTTTGACTCACGCACATTATGACCATTGCGGACTTTTACCTGTTCTTACAAAGAATGGCTATAATGGAAACATTTATGCAACTCCAGCTACACGAGATTTAGCAGACCTTATTATGATGGATAGTGCAAGAATTCAAGCAAGAGATGCCGAATATCTTAGAAAACAGGCTGCTAAAAAAGGCGAAAAGTTCAAATGGAAGCCTCTTTTCGATGAAAAAGACTGTATAAAAGCTGCAAATCAAATTGTTACTCTTTCTTATAACAGAAAAATGTACATTGCCCCGGACATTCAGCTTGAATATTTTGATGCAGGTCATATTCTAGGTTCTGCAATGGCTTGTTTCACAATTAAAGGACACAGAAAAAACCCTATAACAGGGGAAATAGACAGAGATGATGATAACAGACAATGGAATCACATATCAGGCTATAAAGCAAATGCACAAAGGAGTCTTACTGCCACAAGTGGAGCTCCTGTAGATGATATTCGCATTATGTATACAGGAGACTTAGGACGCTGCAAAAAACCTATCATAAGAGACCCTTGCACTGATATTCCAGCTCCTGATTATATCTTTATGGAAAGTACCTACGGAAACAGACTTCATGAAAACCAGAGTGTTGCACTTGAAGAGCTTGTAAGAATAGTAAAAAGAGCTGTAGCAAATAAGGGAAAAATCATAGTTCCTTCATTCGCTATAGAACGTACACAAGAAATTGTATATTATTTACACCTTCTTGTAGACCAGAAGAAAATACCAGAAATTCCTATCTATGTAGATAGTCCTATGGCAACAAGTGCAACAAGTATCTTCCAGGTTCACCCTGAATGTTACAGTGAAGATGTGCATGAAGCCTTCTTACAGCACCATAAAAACCCATTTGGTTTTGGTAATCTTTCTTTTGTCACAAGTGTAGAAGAATCAAAAGCTCTGAATGAAAAAAATGGACCTATGGTCATCATCAGTGCTGATGGTATGTGTGAAGCCGGTCGTATTCTTCATCATCTTGCAAACAATATAAGTAATCCTAACAACACAATTCTCATTGTAGGCTACATGGCAGAAAATACATTGGGAAGAAGAATAAGGGACGGAGAAAAAGAAGTTCGCATTATGGGAGACTGGTACCACGTAAATGCACAGGTAGAACAAATAAATGCCTTTAGTGCTCATGCAGACTATAAAGAATGTGTAGAATGGCTTAACTCTATAGATACAAGCCGCTTAAAACAAATCTTTATGGTTCATGGTGAACATGATGCACAAGATTTCTTCCAGAAATATCTTAAAGAAAATGGTTATCCAAATGTTACAGTAGTAAAATACGGACAAACTTATAACTTAGATTAAAGACATGAAAAAAGGACTTCATCAAAATCTGGTGAAGTCCTTTTCTTTATATTTGGTGCCCTATATAAATAGACTTTTATAATATTTTTCTATCTGTCCATCTCGCTCTGACGACCAGTAGCCTGATGTTCTTTTATAATCTTGCTTATTTCACGGAAATCAGAAACTGGAAGGTCTCCAAAAACAGTATTTTTAGTAGCACAAGTTGCATTTCCAAATTCCATTGCTTTCTGTGGGTCATTATACTTCAGCATTCCAAATAAAACGCCTGCACAATAAGCATCACCACTACCAATACGGTCAACTACATCGATTTCTTTATATTGTGGTTCAGTATAAAATTTATCATTCTCTGCAGAATATACAAGGGAAGTAAATGAATGTACCTTAGGGCTTATTACTTCACGTTCTGAAGAAGCAATCAATTTTATGTTAGGGAAATCTTTACAGAATTCACGATGCATTTCTTCAAGAGTTCCTGTTTTGCGGAACATACGATGACAACTTTCTTCAGAAATAAACAGATAATCTACATAAGGCAATATATTTAATATTGTTGTGCGAGCAGTATCTTCGTCCCAGAGATTTGCACGATAGTTAACATCAAAAGCGATAAGAGAACCTTCTGCCTTAAACTTCTTTATCATCTCAATAGCAATATTACGTGTATTCTCTGAAAGAGCAAGAGTAATACCAGATGTATAAAACATACGAGTAGAGCTATATACAGATTTTGGTATCTCATCAAGTCTAATAGTATTAAAAGAAGAATGCTTTCTGTCATATACAACAGAAGGTTTTCTAGGATATGCTCCATTCTCGTAATAGTATATTCCAAGACGAGCTTCAGGAGATTCGTCCCAAATGAGGAAATCATCACTTACTGTATTAAAACGGATTCTGTTTTTTACAAAGGTACCTACCTGATTATTAGGAAGCTTTGAAATGACAGCAGTGCGAAGTCCTAAAAGGGATATTCCGGAAGCGACATTCAATTCTGCTCCACCAGCATATTTTTCAAACACGTCATCACGCATTATACGCTTATTTAATGGAGGAGACAGACGAAGCATTATTTCACCCAATGTAATAAGATCAAAATCCTTTTTGTTTTCCATAATTTCCCACTCTTACGAAGTATTAGCTAGCTATAAAAAGCAGCATATAAAAATGGTATCTTATTACTTTTAATTTTACAATTAAAAAGTTTGCTCTTTTATTGTAAAAAAATGACGTTACTAATCTGTAGTATTTTTTGTACAAATGCCATCAATTGCAAGTGTTAATACATTTCGTATTTCACTACAGTCTTTTTGCTCTATTACTGAAATACGGAATATAGCAGACTCAAAAAGGGCGTATATCATTTCATTCACAGCTTTTACAGGAATCTTCTTAAATACCCCTTTTTTCTCGCCTTTTATATAAACAGCCGTTATTAAATGTCTTAACTTAATAACCCTGCGTTGAACTCTGTTTTCAACATCTCCCCCAGCTTTTTTAAGCTGAATAAGGTAAGTAAGAAGAACGTAGAACAATTTACGATTTTCTTCAATGTAATCAACTATCTTATCACAAACTTTTCTAAGACATTGAGAAGCATCAAGAGAATCATCTTTCACTATTTCAACAAGAGAACTTTCTATTCCACTTAAAAGCTGTTTTATGCTCCATAAAAATATTTCTCTTTTGTTTTTAAAATAGATATACAAAGTAGTGCGAGTAATACCGCATCTATCTGCGATTTTTTGAAAAGTCACATCTTCATAGCCTTCTTCTACAAAGATATCAAGTGCCTTTTCCAAAATCTCACGCTTTCTTTTTTCATGTTCTACAACAATAGCCATTAGTATTCTGCCTCATCAATACTTTCACCAGGACGGAGATGTACAACCCGTCTATTAGTAGTATTTATATTCTTCTTAGCCTCATTATGAGGAGTCTTATTTTCTCTATTTCCGTTATTATTACGGTTTTTTGCTTCCTTATGCTTTTCTTCACCAGAATACATATAGAAAGTCGTATCCAGGTTACCAGCCTTTATACTCTTAATCTTATGTGCATAGCGACCAAGACATTCTTGAAACTGTCTATGAGAAGTAATTACACCTATTTGCCAACCTGCAAAATCTGTAAAAAGAGATTCCATTTTCTTATAAAGGACACGAGCTTCCTCATCATCTCCAATACGCTCGCCGTAAGGTGGATTACATAAAAGTAAACCTGAAGGATAAGGAGCACGAAGACCTGCAAAATCAGATACTATAAAATCAGGACGAGGAATTCTTTTGTCGCTTCCTATAAGCTGCAATGCTCTACCTGCCATAACACAGGCATGTTCTGCATTTGTTCTTGCCCTGTCTACAGCAGTTTTATCAATATCACTACCAGTTACATGTACTTCTACATCTGTACGGATTTTTGAAGCTTCCTCTTTCTTTATTTCCAATGCACGTTTTGCATTAAAAATAGAAAGATGCTCAAGGGCAAAACGGCGACCAAAGCCTGGAGCTATATTATGAGCATATAAAGTTGCTTCAATAGGAATTGTTCCACTTCCACAGAAAGGGTCATGTAAAGGAGTTGCCCTTCTCCAAAGCATAAGCTGAAGTAAGTCAACAGCAGTTGTTTCTCTTAAAGGAGCAATACCGCCATCAGTCCTATAACCTCTTTTATGAAGTGGTAAACCGCTCAAATCAAGAAGAATCTTAGCAATATCTTCATCAATATATACTCTTACATCACATTCTTCACCACTTTCCGGTAAAGTTGAAATATGCCATACATCTCCAAGTTTTGAGTAAATGGCTTTTTGAACCATTCCCTGTATACTGTGTTCTGAATTGAGTTTACTTTTATAGATACGAACTTTATCTATTACGACACGAACATCTTTATGAAAAAAATCTTGCCAGGGCAAGGTATAAGTACCATCAAAAAGCTCATCAAAATTACTAGCTTTATATTCTGCCATCTGGAGGTAAACACGGTCTGCACTGCGTAAACAAAGATTTACACGAAAAAGACCATCATCATCTGCTAAAAAACGAACTCTTCCAGGAGCATTATCAACAAGTTTATAACCTAAAAACTTGATTTCATTGCCGAGTATTTTTTCGGCTCCAACTGCGCATAAAGCAACAAGTGTATTCATATTGTCAAAATAGCACATCTAAGCCATTCTGACAATATGATGATTTTTGTCTAGAATCTTATCTTTGTGCAATTCCTCTCATATCATCAATAGTCTTATAACCACGTCTTTTCATAAACATTGCAAGACCATCAATAATTTCTACCATTGCATAAGGATTAGCAAAAGTTGCAGTTCCAACTTCTATTGCACTAGCTCCTGCCATAATAAATTCAACGGCATCACGCCAGCTAGAAATACCACCAATTCCAACTACAGGGATTCTTTCTTCTTTAGGAAGTTTATTCATCGCCTGGACAAGGTCATAAACCATGCGAAGGGCAATTGGTTTTACGGCAGGTCCACAATAACCAGCTCGAATATTATTGAATACAGGTTCGCCCTTATCAATATCGATGGCTACAGCCTGAATTGTATTTATAAGGCTTAAAGCATCTGCTCCGGCATTTTTACAAGCCATTGCAACAGCAATCAAATCTGGAGCATTAGGAGAAAGCTTTACCATCAAAGGCTTTTTTGTAGCTTGTCGAACTGCCTTTACAACCTGGGAAGCCGCAGTGCAATCCATTCCCCATGCCATTCCACCGCTTTTTACATTCGGACAACTTATATTAAGCTCAATCATAGGGACAGAACTTGAGTCCAATAGTTTTGCAGCTTCAACATAACTTTCAATAGTAGAGCCTGAAAGATTTGCTATTGTTACAGGAGAAAGTTTTTGCATTGCTGGTAATTCATTTGCAATAAAATGCTTTACACCAGGATTTTCAAGCCCTATAGAATTAATAAGACCTGAGGCGGTTTCAACAAGACGAATTCCATCATTTCCACTTCTAGCTTCTAGTGTAAGACCTTTAGAACAAATACCACCAAGCTTATTTACATCAAACACGCTAGCATATTCACTTCCATATCCAAAAGTACCACTTGCAGCTATAACAGGATTTGAAAATTTTATCCCTGCAATATTTACGCTTAAATCAGCATTTTCTTCTAAGGCTGTTCTTCTTGGAAGAGGAGAAAGAGCTGTAAAGTCAAGTATAGAAGCATCAAAGACAGGTCCATCTTTACAACATCTTTTATTACCTTCTGAAGTTTTTATAGTACAACCAAGACAAGCTCCCATACCGCATGCCATTCTGCTTTCCATACTTATATAGCATTTTACTCCGGCTTCCTTACATATAGCTTTTACATAAGAAAGCATAGGAGTTGGTCCACAGGCATAAACTACTTTATAACCTTTGCTTTTTATTTTATCAGCATCTAAAGCAGCACTGAACATACCTTTAATTCCAACAGAACCATCATCAGTTGTAACAACAAGATTTACAGGGTCTATTCTATCAAGTCCATAACTACCACTTTTAAAACTCGCATAAAAATCATAGCTTTGGGCTGGCAATGTAGAAGCAAAACCTGCAACAGGAGCAACACCTACGCCACCACCTATAATACAAACTTGAGGCTTCTCAATATTGCTTTCATCAATGTCTTCAAGATTAATACCATCAGCAGAAGGATTAGGGAAACAATTTCCTAAAGGTCCTATAAGCTGAATTTTATCACCGGAATGCATTGAACAAAGTTCACGTGTTCCTTCTCCCTTTTTTAGAACAAGAAATTCCAAAGCAATAGAAGCAGAAGAAACGCTTTCATTCATAAAGCTTGTTGCATAATAAACGCTTATAGCCCTTCCCAGTAATACTCCGCTAGGAACAGAGCGAAGGAGGAAAAACTGTCCTGCATTTACTTTTGTGGGGTGAATGCCATTACTTGCAGTAAGTCTTATTCTGTAAACACTTCCGGCAGGCTTTGCTCCATTCTCCTGACGACAAAAATCTACTAAGGCTGTACAAAAAACAGGGAGAGGTCTTCCAGAGCAATCAAGAACAGCATTATTTTTTAAGCTCATTATAAGCCCCCAACAAATCTTTTTTAGCTGCAAGACAAGCTTCATAAGCTGCATTTGCTATATCATCAAGTGTTAATGTGCCATTTATTTCTTTTTCTTTGCAGTCGTCAGATTTTTTCCATGCACAAAGAATTCCACGTGAAGAATTAACTGTACCGCCAGCTTTATCAAGCAAAGTAGCAGCTATGCGGGCAGCTCCACCTTGTGCACCATAGCCTGGGATAAGGAAGAAAATATCAGGATATCTATCACGAAGCATTCTTGCATCGCTTTCTTCTGTACAACCTACGACTGCACCTACTGGAGAACATTTTGCATCAGGATAAACTTTCTTATATTCATCAGCAAGTCTCTCAAGCTCATTTCCTACTCTATCAAGAACCCTTCCATCTTCTTTTAACTCCTGCTGTTCAATATCTTTCATACCAGGATTAGAAGTGCGAAGTAATACAAAAATACCCTTGCCACCTTTATCAGCAGAACAATAGTCACTGAAAGGTGTAAGGGTATCAAATCCCATGTAAGGATTGACAGTTATTATATCTGTTTCAAAATCGCCGGTAAAATGAGCTTTAGCATAAGCTCCTGCAGTATTGGCAATATCTCCACGTTTTATATCACTAATAGTGACAATGCCATTCTTTTTTAAGAGCTTTAAGGTTTCGGCATAAACTTTCATACCTTCTAAGCCCATGGCCTCATAATATGCAATTTGAACTTTACAACAAGATGCACTATCGCCTATTCGCTCTATGATAGCTTTATTGTAAGCCAATACAGCTTCTGCTGCCGAGCCGTATTTCATTAAAACCGATTCAGGGATATAGGAAGGGTCTGTATCCAAGCCAACACAAAGAGGTCCATTTTTTACTGACTTCTCGCGAAGCAATTCCATATTATGTGCAATATTCATGCAAGCAAGTATAGCAAAAAGAAAATTTTAGTAAAGTGAAAAAAGATAAGATATTTTTTGTAAAAACGAAAAAAAAATCCGACTTAAAAAGTCGGATTTTAATGTTGCCACCGGTTGGAATTGAACCAACGACAGACGGATTTTCAGTCCGTTGCTCTACCAACTGAGCTACAGCGGCATGTTGTTGATGTTTATGTTATATCATATCCATATTTTTTGGTCAAGCCTTAAAATATTAAATTTCCATTATTTTTTTTATTTTTTTTAATATTTCCCTAAATGCTAAATCTTAATCCCCTTATAATCAATTAGCCTCTTCTAAGGAGAATTGATAAACAAAACAGACTATATTCACATAAACCAGTAATTTTGCCGATTATTTCTTTGATGATGAAGAAAATCTATAAACTATTTATTTCTCTCTTTATTTTTCTTTTTGCATTACTACCAATCTTTGCACAAGGAAAAAGAGAAGCTTTAATTAAATACAGCAAGCAATTTTTGGGAGCATCTTATCAAAGAGGTGCTTTAGGTCCAAATTCTTTTGACTGCTCGGGATTCATTTATGTATCCGCACAGGGTGTTGGAATGCAACTTCCAAGAACATCGCAGGCTATGTACAATTTTGCAACATCAATTCCTGATTCAGAAAGAGAAAAAGGCGATTTAGTATTCTTTAAAACAACAAGTTCTGGAAATATTTCACATGTAGGAATATACATAGGCGATAACAAATTTATACATTGTGCCAGTGATGGACCTGAAACAGGGGTAATAATTTCTTCCTTGAATTCATCTTACTGGAAAAATCATTATGCAGGTTCTGGAAGAATATTCCCACAGGAATCAGAAAATATAGCCGTCACTGTGAACGAATCAAATTTTAATGAAACAAAGAATGATTCTCCTGCTCCAAAGCCTGAAAAACTTGCAAAAAAAAATTACAAAAAATCTTCCTCATCTGATTTTGAATTAGATTTTGGAACATCACTAAATTGGTCTGTTTTAACGGCAAAAGATTTTATGCTTAATTTTCGCGGCTTTGAAGTGCAGGCTAACATAAGAATGAAATCTTTAGAATTACAACCTGGTATAGGTGCAATGTTAAGATACGATAGTAAAATGGAAATATTACAACTTCCAATTCTATTTTCTCTTAATTTCTCAGATTATCTTAGAGCTTATGCAGGACCTGTTATTTCAATTGGAACTCCTATTATACCAGGGACAGATGAAGAAGCTAAAGCCTCTATTTTTCCTGGTATAATAGGTCTTTCACTACAAACACCTAGCTGGCAGGCTGGAAAATTTAGAATGGCATTGATGCAGGATATTCATTATACAGTATTCAATGATACTGATAATTCAGCACTTAACCCAAAAAAAAGCATTGCTTCCGGACTCCTCTTTTCTACAGGATTGCGTTTAATGCTTCCTTTATAATATGATATAAGAATTATGAAAGTTAAATTATCTATTTTACTATTACTATTAATAACTTTTTTTTCTGGTTGTACTCAACATTTAACTATTATTCAGAATAATGATGCTAGTGTTGATATAAAAGTCAATTATAATCCAGGGAAAAATATAGAAAATCTTATATCAAGCTTTACAAATTCTACACAATTATTCGATGAAAAAGAAGTAAAAGACGCCCTTGCTGCAACTAATGCAAAAGATATTACAGTAAATACTTTTGGAACAGCAGATATTGAGAGCAATTTTTCATATAAAAACAACAAAGCTTTTCTTTCAAATTTTAATAAATTATTTACTATTCAAGACAATAAAATAAAGATGACAATATCGAAAGGAGCTTTAAAACAACTTGTAAAGATTCTTCCGAAAGATTCTAATACTTACTTAGACATTCTTATGGCTCCTGTTTTCACAGACGAAGATATGAATGAAAATGAATATATTTCTCTCATTGCAGCAACATTCGGAAAATCTTTTTCAGAAGAAATGCAGACATCTACATTTGATTTAACGATTATATCAAAAAATGGTAAGCAACAGAATGTAGCGATTCCTCTTTCACAATTTCTTACCTTAGAATCAGAACTAACTTATGTTTTTGAATGGTGAAAATAATAGGAATAACAATATAATTATATTGTCGTTGACATTAAATACTTTAATCGTCTATAGTAATCGCACGAACATTGCGTGGTTGTTATGATTAAACGATTTATTCGGCGAAATGATGAAGATTTGATCCATAAAAG